>JAHEMS010000080.1 GCA_024643595.1 Bacteroidota bacterium | reverse complement strand
TAATAATACGTGATATTCTTGTAAGCCTCCATCGTAATCTGCCACCTTGCCATCCACAGTAACGGTTGCATTGGTGATAGGAAATAATCCATTGTTTACATTAAAGGCAATGTCGTGTGCAGTCTCCAATGTAACGAAAACAACTGCTTGATCAGGAATAGTAACATTACCACTTGCTGGTAATTTTCCAGGAGCCGTAACCGTATATGCATATGTGCCAGCTACCAATGCAGTATGGTACTCTTGCAATCCACCATCGTAGACAGCATTTTGGCCACCTACCGTAACCGTTGCATTTGTAATGGGAAACAAACCGTTATTGACATTAAAAGCGATGTCATGGGTTTGACCAAGTGCATTTACAGCACCCAGAAACATCCATACCATAGAAAACAATAAGTACAATTTTTTCATAGTTAAATAATTAGGTTAAACATTGTTGGATCTTATTTTTTTAAAATTTTTACAGTCTCTGAGGTCTCATGTGTTATTATCTGAAGAAAATAAAGCCCTTGCGAAAAGCTTGATAAATCGAATTCAAACTGAGTTGAATACTTCAGCGATTTTTGCATTACATGTTTGCCGGTAGCATCACGAAGATTTATGCGCACTTCACTAATATTGCGTGATGGAAGATTAACAAATACTTTATCGGTTGTTGGATTGGGAAATACGGTTACAAGTCCTTTAATATTTTCTTCTACTCCCGTATAAACTGAATTTATTACTACCCACAAATTGCTCGTTGATTGTGCTCCGTGACTATCTGTCACCGTTAGTACAAGCTGAGCTTTACCTAATTCGATTGGGTTTAATACAAAACCCTCTGCGTTGCTAAACACCTCAAAAATTTCCGTATTGGAGGAAGTTCCTGTGGCATTGAGTTCATCCCCATCATTATCAATAAAGAGTTCTGAAAGTTTCAACATTTTATATTCACCCTTGGAAACAAACACAGTATCTTCATGAATCGCTGAAGGGGATTGGTTAACGTTTTCGACCGTCAATTTTATAGGGAGTTCAGATATATTGTTTAATGCATCTGTTCCAATTGCTTTAAACTCATATACACCTTGCTTTGTAAAATCGGGTGTACAAGTAACCTTCAAGATTCCATTCGAAAAAGAACTGCTTACAAAAGCAGGATGATTCATTAACACTACTGTATATTTATCACCTTCTAAATCAGTAGCGGTTACATCAAAAATCAATTCTTCATTTTCATCCATCGATAACGAAAGCGTTGACATGTCAAACACAGGGCCTCTGTTTCGCTTTAGGGAAAGTTGAATTACTTGAACAGGTTTGGCAGGGTCGTTTGACTTAACATGCAACGAGGCTTTATTGGTGCCAGGATTTGCAAAAGCAGCTTGAAAATTCAAAGACACACCTTGTTCTAGGCCAACATCAATGCGCCCAGCTGTAGGAGAAGTAAGTTCAACCCATGCTGAACTTGCGAATGTTTCCTCTAAAGCCCGGACAAACCATCCATACGTCTTATAGTCTGTATCTGTTAGATCATTCCAGCTTGTTCCTTCACTGTAAAAAAATCTGTCAGGAGTAGCTGGCAAATCAGCTACAGTTCCCTGTGGATAGGTTGCTCCTGCATCGTATTCAAAAGCCACAAAAAATATTTCGTTTGGATAAAAAATAATGTTCTTATCTAACTTGATGGTTAATAATTTCCCATTGGGGTCTGGCGTATCAATCGTATACTCATAAACCTGCTCATGGATAATTGATGCTATATTGATATTCGGGCTACCGCTATAAATTTTAATTCTAATTTTTCCAACCAACCAAGAACCGGGTGAATACCATGTTTGCACATGTGTCAGATTAAATCCATTTGACGGTGCGACAAAACTAGTAGCTGAGAAAAATGGAACCTCTCCACCAAATCCCAAATTTTCTTTTGGAACAGATTCTGAATCATGCGCTAACGTCCGATTGAAATCCTCTTGTGTTGAAAGTGTAGTAGGACTTGGCGTACTGTTGTTTTCAATTGCCATAATCGCCACACTACTTCTTGAAAGTTGTGATGCAATGTTTGCATTCGCATTCACTGTTTCGCGGTCGAATTGAATTTCTAATGTGTAGTCTAATGGATAGCCTCCATCATTACCCAATAAAATAGTTCTGGCCTCTTGATGTGTATTGGTTTGGGCAACAACTTCAACCGTCTTTTCGGAAAGGGTTAGATGGGGAGCAATAAACACAGCAGCATGTACCGGAATTTTATGTACACCTACTGAAGTTGCAGAAACAATCAATGTATCGGGGATATTTCCTACGGCTTTCTTTTCTATGGATGCTCGCATTTGTATTGTGCTTTTTGCTGCAACCATATATAGATTGGGTAAAGTGCTGATTGGATACCAGATGCCTCCAGACTTAAAATCATAGGATACTTTGGCTGGTAGTTTGTTTACCACACTATTTAAATAGAATTCGCGCGTTCCTGTATTCGATATCGAAAACTCTTTTGTGATAACTTTATTATCGATCATCAGATCACCAAATTCCAATGCACTTGGCACGCTGATTACTGGTGTGCCTGTAACGTTTAAAGTAATTGGAAAAAGTAAACCTTTGTTTAATGGATCATTATTCACAACAGCAGCCTGGTGTATGTACTTTCCAGCAACAAGATCTTTGGCATCCAATGTAACCTGATACGTTCTTGTTTCCCCCACCGGTATCTCGATTACTGGCACGGGTGTAAACAGTATGGCCAGATTGGAGTTCACAACTTTTGTTCGGTGAGAAATCTGAATACCCTCAGATCCATCCTGATTCTCAATCCCAATGGAACTATAATTCATGGTAAAATTATTTTCAGGGTAATCGATCTTGTACTGGAATTTGATTTTACCATCCTTATAGAGGATCACCTGAAAAGTCACGGGATCGCCTAATGAAAATCCGTTTATGTAATCTCTGTATTCAATAATGATTCGATCCTCTTCAATTTTATAATACTGCCCGGTATACGGATAAATTACTGCGTAGTCAGTTCCACCGCCCACCCATAAAGGAGCTATATAATTGTTAGGGATTTCTATATTCGGAATAGGGGGACCACCAAAACCATACTTATCTTCTTTTTCTTGATTGGGTGTAAAGGTTATTAAGCCACTATAACCTATGTAAAGTTGATTGTAGGTGACTCCATAGTAATCAAAACTGAAAGGCAAGTCGATCGCTTCAGAGAATTGTGGCCCGGCATAAGGGTCAAGACCTTCGAGTTTTGTTCCTGCTCCTTCTGAAATTTCTATCCATTCATAGGTAGGGCCATTTGCTTGCTCCGATGTTCGGTATTGATAAGAAACATTTGTTGAACTTTGTTCGCTTGATTCGTTGAACGATACCCATTCATTTCCAACAAAACCTACTGATAAAGGATAGGCTCCCGGGTTTGATACTGAAACATTCATCACTTTACTCTGCCCTGCAACAAGAATTGTATTTAGTGATGCCGGAGTAACTGTTATCCGGGGTCCGTCAATAATATTTCCTCGCAACCCAACCTTGAGCACTCTTCCCGAATTCAAAGTAATCCGAAGTGTATCCTCAACCATTCCTAAAGTGCTAGTCTTAATAGCGAGCACATAATTTTCAACACGTCCAGGTTTAATGGTATATGGAGAAGCTAAAGTGTGTGTAAAGAATCCGTTGTCGAATGACACATTTTGAATAATGTCATTTGCGCGTCCATTATTTTTAAGCGAGAACGTAAATTTTTTTATATCAAATTGAAATACATCACCAAATTCAAAAGCGTTTTCAGAAACCGAAACATCAGGCTCACCTCCGGCAACAATATTTAGTCGAGCGCTGAAAAGAGCGGGGTTGTTAATGGGATCATTTGTTACTACTACCAGTGTCTCCAGATACTCTGCAACATTCAAAGGGGAAGTGTCCAATGTATAATCTACGACCACAGATTCGTTCGGAAGTAGCGTGCCTATCGGGTTGGTTACAGAAGTATATAGGTCATTGCCCGGACTTATAAAATCAATCGTGGAGCCATCCCGGTAGGTAAACTTAGGATGGTTTTGGTCGTGGATAAGAATGCCATCGTTGCGGGTTTGGTCTTCAATGGCAACAAACGTAAACTTCTTTTTAACATCAATTGTACCCCACGGAAAAGTCTTTGGTTCAACGTTAACATCTTTGTAAAGAATTCGAATATCACCATTATCAAAAAGCACAATTTGAAAAGTCAGGCTACCAAAAAATCCGTCTTCTGAAGGAACATTCTCATACTGAACAATTACCCTATCGGAAAAAAGTTGGTAATAGACATCCCCATATTTTGCTTCTGCAAAATTGCTCGTCAACCCCCAAGCAGATATAAAGCGGTCTGGCGAATTAAAATATTTATAAATCATAGGCCACCGCGACCATATCACACCTTCGGTATCAAACGAAACCAATCCATAGCGAGAAATAAAGGCAGAAGATTCTTTCTTACCAAAGAATGGAAACTCAAAACCAAGGTCAATCTTTTTATAGATGCCTACTTTTAAATCACCGATTAGGTCTTGGGTGATATTCACTCCGGTCGCTACAATATCAGTCCATTGAAAGTTTGGGTTTGCATTAGAAGAATCAATTTTAAGTTGGTATCCAAAACGGTGAATATCATCGGGGATATTTGGTAATGAACTCCCGTCATCAAATTTTGGTATAAAGTAATCTAACGGAAATTTTCCTTCATTCTTAAGGGTAAAGGATCCGCTAACTTGATCACCGATTGACAGATTATCGTGAAGGTTTTCTCTGGGGTTGATTTTGGCAACTGGTGGATCAAGGGATGTTCCAATCAATTCAATTGAATGTTGATTGCCTCCTTTATCTTCTATTACAATTTTTCCAAAATGTGAACCAATAGTAGTGGGTTTGTATTGAATGATCAGCTTTGTTTTACCTTTTGCCAACAAGGTTTTTAAGCCACCCGTATAAATGAAATTAGGACTAATTGATTTAACTACCGGTTCCTGAAACTTACCTAACCCCGTATTATGAATCTCTACTTCAAGCGTTTTTGAATTACCAAATAAGATACTGTTAAAATCTAATCGTTTAGTTGAACTAATTGCAGGCTTGTGTCCTGTTATGTTTAACTTAACGGGAAGCCTAAGCATGGGCTCATCTGTTTCATTTGTATACAGTACAATGCTCCCTGAGTAATTACCATTGACCATGTTGGTAGCATCAACACTTGCCAAAATATCTATCTCTTGTTGACTCGTAACCTGGCCTTCATTTGGGGTGAGTGTAATATAAGTGCCTAACGATTTAAAGTTGCTCATTGCCACTACTGACCAAACCAATTGGTTATCGTAGTATTGATCCTCGAAGCGACTCCAGGTTTTTCCAAGATTTAAACTTATGTAACTGTTTTCAGAATCTTCTTTTTCGTTCTCTAAAGAAGCCACCAGTGGATATTCATTTCCGGACGGTATATGATAAACAATCCAGAAATAATCACCTTTCTCAAAAAATAATTGATCGCGAAGTTCAATTGTGGTCCAAGAGGGTGAAGGGATAATACTTGCCGAGTTGAATTCTTTTTGTGATAATAAAAGCGTGGCATCAGAAATCGAATTTCCTTTGTAGACCTCAACAATATAAGGGCCAGTCGATTCATTATGGTTTATGACTGCATCAATATGAGTAAGGTTGAAACCTTCATTGTTGGTTACTGCAAATCGAGTAGCCGCTGAGTTAGTGAAAGTGGTATCTACTTCCCCTATTGTTTTATACATATAAAAATTAGCGATATAATGATACTCTTCATTGTTACTGTCTTCAATGTTGTCGATTTGAATGGAGGGCTTTGTAATGGAGAAATCCAATGCATGTAAACCGGAGGGCTGCTTGAATACTGGTGACTCCGAGAAGTCCACAACAGATGAAACTGATAATGGTTGACTGTTAGAATGCCTTGCTTCTGCCGACCATTTCAAAAGTCCTTCACCAGAATTAGAAAGGCCAAAGGATTGCTCACCTAACGGGTTCGAAGTGACATCTATATTTAATTTGATGCTGTCTAGAAGCAATGATGCATCGGGGCCGGCATTGGTTGTAAATTCAAGCGAGTTGGAAAATCCAGAAATATTACCCCACCGATCAATACTTCTTACAATGACAAAATATTTGGTTAATGCCTGAAGTGTGTTGATTTCGTATTCAACACTTTCTCCGGGTGATTTATAATTTCGAATTTGAATTTTTTTAGCAAGGTTTAACGAACCGGGTGTGATGACCTCCGTACTGTAGGCAATTTCAAACGTCAATGGCTTTTCATCATCCTGATCAACGGGAACTGTCCATACTAGATTTACGAGATCCTGAGCAATGTCTGTAGCTACCAAATCGTTAATGACTTCAGGGGCAATTTTTTCATCTATCGCCAGTGCCAGAGTAGCATCAATTGCACCCGCCCCGAGTTTATTTATGTAATCTTTATTTTCATCTAAAAGAAATAAATCTTTATTTACCCCTGTTAAGAGATGATTTTTTAGATCGGTATTGGTAAACGATTCTGATGCAAACTTGGAAACGATTAAAGCCGCAACACCAGAAACGTGAGGGCACGCCATGGAGGTACCGTCAAGATATCCATATCGATTATTAGAAAGTGTGCTTAATATTCCGTTGGAATATCCACTGCCAGATCCACCTCCCAGAGCGTCATCTCCGGTATCACCACCTGGAGCAGAAATATCCACCCATGTGCCATAATTCGAATACGGTGCGCGATTGAAAGAAGCATCTAATGCTGCCACCGAAATACAGGAAGCGTAAGCCCCGGGATAGTGTAACCCATCTGAGTCAGAGTTTCCCGCAGCGAAAATTACCACTCCACCCTTCATTGGGCTTCCCGGATAGTTTCCTGCTTCGGCAATAAAGTAATCAATTGCATCATGTACGACCTGCTCATAGGCACCATCATTGGCATAACCCCAGCTGTTTTGTGAAATGACAGCACCCATATCAGCAGCGTAGATATAAGAATCGGGAAGGTTACTTGTTCCTGTTCCTCCTAATATCTGACAAGGAAGTAAGCGCACCCCTTTTGTTGTACCATTTCCTCCGGCCACTCCAGCAACACCAATTCCGTTATTATTGATCGCTCCGATGGTACCTGCTACGTGGGTTCCATGAGTAGAAGCCGTAACGTTGGGTGTGTTCGATCCGAAGTTAAATCCGTTTACATCGTCCTTGTATCCATTCCCATCGTCATCAAAATTGGGTTGACCATTGAGTTCGGCTTGATTTACAAAAATGGCATCTTTTAAATCCTCATGCTTAATATCCAATCCGTCATCATGGATGGACACAATAATATTAGAAGTTCCAGTGGTAATATTCCAGGCATCGTAAAGTCGTATATCACTTTTTGCAACTCCCCCTGATTGCCCGGTATTGTTATAATGCCACTGCTTGGGAAGATATGGATCATTAAAAAATTCAGGAGGAGTAGGTACCACATTAAGCGGACGCACCAATTCCAGTATACTACTACCACCAATTAACGTTTTTTCTAAAACCGTTTCAGAGGTTTCTATTTCTTCCAGATTAGCGAAGGCTGCCGCAATTGTTCTGGGGTCAATGTCTGAGGCTACGGTGACTTCATACCATAAATGAAGACCATGCTTTCGGTGACGTTCCTCATACTGTGGTGAGTATGGAAAAACCCTGCGCATATCTTCAGTCGAATATTTAGTATTTAGTGCATCAACTTTGGTTAATCCTGTTGACGCCAATTTTCCGTTTGCGGTACGCTGTACAGAAAAAGCGCTGCTTAACGCTGGCTTTAATTTTATTCGTATTGTTTTTGACAAAACACCATCCGAATAAATCTTTTCCTGACCATGAATGAAAAATGAACTCAACAAAAAAACGCTTAATACCAATGTCTGTATGAATCTTCTCATTTCTGTTTGCGTTGTTTTTTTGTTAATTCCGTTAGGATTTTTTTTAAAGCTTTATTTTCAGACGTTCGTCTGTCGATTTGTGATAGGCTCTCTTTTTCAAGCAGTGAGTCTTTATCAGTATCATTAATAATAAGAATGCTCTTACTTTTTGAATCCTGTTTATTTTCCTTCTTCACGTAATAAATAATTAGGAATCAATAGTAGCGGAAGGGAATAGGGAAGGGAAAATAATAGCCTTATGAAAAGCCTTCAGAATATCGGATTGACCCTAGAATTAACACTCAACATAGGAAGGGATACCCTAACATGACCACTCAAGTGAATTATTAGACTTGATCCTCAAGGGATTACATTCTGAAAATTTATACCAAAGAAAATTCTGGATTTCAAATATTTAACCAACAATTTGAGGCTTTGAAGATTATATCTCCAACAAAAAGGTAACTAGATTGACATCCTGATTAGTCAACCCTAGTTTTTTTCGCAATCGGGCCCGAGCCACTTCGAGGCTTTTAACACTTTGACCAGTGATAGAGGCGATTTCTTTACTGGTCATATCGAGTCGTAGGAAAGCAGCTAGTTTTCGCTCTGCCATGCTTAGATCTGGGAATTTTTTCTGGAGATTGGTGTAAAAATCATTATGCACTTGCTGAAACCTCATTTCAAACTCTTCCCATACTTCCTGATCGGAAGATTGCTGCAAGTCATTAATAATCTTCTGAATTTCTAACTTGTTCTCAGTTTTGGCTGATTTTTTTAATTCCAAAAGTTTTTCGCTTACCGAATTCAAGTAATCATTTTTCTTCACGAGGTAAAGAACATTTGTAGTTAGTTCCTTATTCTTTAATTCTACTTCTCTTTCCAATGATGCTTTTTGAATTTTAATTCTATTAAACCTACCACGCAACAAGAAAAATAATGCAACAACAATTAATAATCCTAGCAGGAGGAAACTATTGATCATAATGTTCCTAAGCCGAACGGTTTCCTGATCCAAGAGTTGCTTTTCAACTAATCTGTCATATTCGTATTTGCTTTGGGCGCGCGCAATTTTATCTATGACAGATTCATTTAGTAGGCTGTCGCTTAGTTCTTTATTCGTAAGGAGGTTCTCGAAAGCAAGCTTGTAATTACCATTAGCAAATTGAACCTTATACATGATTTGTGTCGCTTTTTGCAAACTAGAGACTGATCCGACTCTTCCTGCGTATTGATAGCAATTGGTAGCAACCTCCAATGCCTCTTTCAATTTATTGGTGCTTAAATAGTAGCTTGCTAGGTGGTAATAGCAGATTGAGATTTCATCATCTCTATTAAGATCTTTTGCTAGCGCCAATGCTTCAGTAAAATACTCGAAAGCTTTTTCTTCTTCACCTTGCTCCATTTTTGATTCCCCAAGGTTTCTAAGGCCATACATACGAAGAGAAACCTCACCGGAACTTTGCGTTATCTCTAGTGTTTTTTCGAAATATTTATCGGCAGACTCATATTCCTTTTTCTTCATATAAATAGACCCAAGGTTATCGTATAGCGCCCCCAATCTGCTGCGGATATGAGATTGCTCTAGGTTGTTAATTTTGGGTAAGATGTCCAGTGCTTTAAAATAATACTCCAATGCAACATTATCCTGGTTCATATTTTCATGAATTACACCAAGGTTGGAGTAAATAGGAAGCAATTCTTCAATCTCATTCCTGCTTTGTGCAACTCTAAGTGCTTTTAGGAAATATTGGTTGGCCTCTTGATAACTTCCTAAGTAGGTAAGGATTCCTCCTTTAGCGCGATAAATTCTAATAAGTTGGATTGTGTTCACTGTTGTATCAATAACAGAAATACCTTTATCAACATATTCGAGTGACGTTACTAGATTATTGCCAAAATACTGTTTGGATAAATCAAGATAAAGCTGTGCTTGAACAGTATCACTTTTTGTGTTTCTTAATTCAGTTTCTAAACTATCAATCACGAACTGATTCTGAGCATAGAGGATATGCGCATTGATTAATAATCCTAATACAAGTATTCCCAGCCTTTTCACACGATTATTTTTTCACGTTCAGCCTCTAAAAGTAATGAAAATTTTATGACGCTTATTAAAATCAAAAAAGGCCACCCTTTCAGGTGGCCGTTTTTTTACACTATTTTCTTACCGACTACTTTTTCAAATCCGCTTCAATTCGTTTATCACGGTTGGCAATTTCCCAAGCAGTATAAAATACAACTTGTGCACGCAATTGAAGATTGTCAAATTCAATTTTATCAACTTCATCACTCACTTTATGGTAATCGGCATGGATACCATCAAAATAGAAAATGATCGGAATATCATTCTTCGCAAAGTTCCAATGATCCGAGCGGTAGTAAATCCGATCCGGATGCTCTTCAGCATTATACATATAATCAAAATCTAATTTCGTGTATGTATTATTAGTGGATTCACTTAAGCTATGAAGCTCTGTTGACAAACGATCTGATCCAATAACATACACATACGGTTTCTTGCCTTCATGGCCAGGATCTGTTCTTCCAATCATATCAATATTTAAATCCACTACTGTATTTGCCAAAGGAAATACCGGATTCTTAGAATAATAATCAGAACCTAACAACCCCTTTTCTTCACCCGTTACAGTCATGAATAAAATACTTCTTCGTGGACCTTTGCCATCGGCTTTCGCTTTTGTAAAAGCCTTTGCTAATGCCATTACTGCTACTGTTCCCGATCCATCATCATCCGCACCATTGTTGATCAAATCACCTTCACCACTTTCACGTTTACCAATGTGATCATAATGCGAAGTGATGATTACCAATTCATCCTTCTTATCACTTCCCTCCATATAACCCAATACGTTCT
>JAHEMS010000501.1 GCA_024643595.1 Bacteroidota bacterium | reverse complement strand
TTCGATCGCCGGGCCTGCACACCAAACGGTTTTATAAGTGGCTCCAAAAGCAGCTTTTTCCACTTGCTTCATTCCTCTGTAGGCGATGATCATTTTCACATATTTCTTCAACGTTTTATTTCGGTTCAACATTCGTTCCAAAAATGTTGCCTTAGTGCCCATTTGCTGGACGTAAGGCGTATTAATTACTGTTAATGCCGAGCCCGAAAGTTTTGTTGACATCACAATGTCTTTTTCCCCATAGTCGATCATGGCCTGTTTATACTCTGGTGAAACATCGGCTTCATCGCAGGCAATAAAAATGGTACCTATTGAAACTCCGGCTGCCCCCCACTCCATCACTTCCTTAATATCTTCGCCATGGGCGATACCTCCCGCTGAGATGACTGGTATATGACAGTTCTCTGAAAGAAGCTTAATTAACTCCTTTGGTGAAATCTTTCCTGCATGACCTCCTGCCCGATTGTTTACAGCGATCAATGCATCTGCCCCAAGTGCCTCTACTTTTTTTGCATAGGTCAAGTCCACCACATCACAAAATACTTTAATGCCTAAAGGCTTACATTGTTCAATAACTTCTTTCGGGTTACCAAGCGAGGTAATAATATAATCGACTTTCAATTCGAGTAGTGTCTTTAACTGATCCTGGTATTTAAGATTGGATTTATTCACAATCAGGTTGACACCAAATGGTTTTGTGGAAAACGCTTTTATCTCATTGATGGCGGCCCGTAATTCTTCATCGGTGCGATAGTTCAATGCCGGAAAGGCGGCTGTAATTCCATGAGCCAACGCGGCCTTAACCATTTTTGTATTAGAAATGAGAAACATAGGAGCCACGATAATCGGGTAATCAATACCCAACAACTCATTAAGCGTTTTATCAGACATGTTTAGTTATTTAGCAAGTAAGTCATTAATGGTTTTCTGACGGGCAGTGGGTGGTTGTAAAAGTTCTAAATATAAATGATCAATACCGTTTAAACTTACTTTGCCAGCGACCAGCCTCTTTCTCACGTTTAATGGTGCCATCTTTTAAAAGTCCTGCCAATCGTTCATTCATTGGACCACGGGAAGTGAGGTGATAGTCGCCACATTCATCGCATTGATATACGGCAATCGGTCCTCCATCACTCTTATATTCAAAATGAATATGAGCTTCTATTAAAGCATCTTCCGCCAACTGATGAAGATGATATATTCGTTTCCCTGAAATACATTTTTTCATAAATGATAAAAAGCAAGAGACGTCACCTGGTTCGCAAAATGAAAGTTTAGTAATATTACTTAATCCATTTAATTTATCCATGAATGCTTATCATAAAGAAATCCTTCAGCAAATCAGACTTCATGCAGGAAGATCTGCCAAAAATGAATTTCTAAATTCCTATTTAGGAAATCATCATCCGATTTATCCCATCAGGATGCCGGTGTTAAGAAAAATCGCTAAAGAATGGATGAGCACCCATCGAACATTATCGTCCACAAAATTTTCAACCCTACTCACCAGTCTGATTAAAGGAGAATCATCTACTGAAAAGATCATGGTTGGAATTCTCCTTGATTACGCTACCCTTGATCAAAAAAAATTTAATCCTACTATTTTTAATACCTGGTTGAATTACCTCGAAGGATGGGCGGAAGTCGACGCGCTCTGCACCGGCCGCTACACGGATTCAGAAATCCTATCGCAATGGACAACCTGGAAGCCTCTTTTGTTGCAGTTATCAAAAAGCAGCAATATCCATAAACGCAGGGCTTCACTGGTTTTATTGTGTTCGCCCTTGCGCAAAATAAAAGACGATCGGTTGTCTAAACTAGCTTTACAAAACGTGAGTAGGTTATCATTCGAAAAAGAAATATTAATCACCAAGGCCATATCATGGGTATTGCGCAACATGGTAAACTTATATCGCTCAACATTGAAAGAATTTATTGAAAATAATCAAGATACGCTACCAAAAATTGCCCTGCGAGAAACGCTTACTAAATTAAGGACAGGCAAAAAGACAACCACTAAGAAATAAGAACTCAGGACGCTTTCGTGTCCTGAGTTTATAAGCATTCAATCCGCAGCCGGGGTGAACTTCACGACCGAATTTGTAATCGGCTGTACAGTTCGTAAATAGGCATAAATAGAGGCCAGGTCTTCTACGTTCATGTGACCGTACATAGTCCAGGGCATAACACTGTTGAACTCCCCTGGCTTTACTGAAAATGGAGTATAGGTAGAATCAGCAAAGGCCTTGAATTTATTGATAAACATTTCTTCCGTCCATGAACCGATGCCGGTTGCCTTGTCTGGCGTTATGTTGGCGGTTGTTACTACTGAACCATCCGGAAATTTAAACTCACGTCCGCCTCCAAACTTCAACGCTGGAATAATCTGACCCTTATCAACCTGGGTATGACATTCAACACAACTCGCAGCATTTACCATATATGCGCCATACGCCAATATATCAGTTTTCTCAGGCTTGGTCTGATGAACTGCCTTTTGCGGAATCGTATTGATGATAAAGTTCATAGGGAAATCAGGTTCCGAATCAGGGACTTTATTTTCTATCGGTGAAAGAGATCTCACATAGGAAATAATACTGTAAATATCCTCCTTATCCATACTGCCATAATTCCGGTAGGGCATTAGAGGGAACATTGCCCTGCCTTCTTTAGTTACACCCGTTGTAATCAATCGGAACAACTCTCCATCGGTATAACGGCTAATACCAGCAGGCGTAATATTTTTGGCATAAAACACACCGGGTAATCCAATACCCTGATCGAAACGATCACCCCCCATGCCCAGTGTTCCTTCCGTTAGCGGACCAGAAAATTTTGACCAATCGCGCTTAGAGTGACAATCCATACACACGGTGACTGAATGGGCAAGATAACTACCGCGATCGATT
>JAHEMS010000079.1 GCA_024643595.1 Bacteroidota bacterium | reverse complement strand
TAACGGGTTCCAATGGAAAAACCACCAGTAAAGAGTTGTTGAATGTTGTACTCAGTAAAAAATTCAAGACCCATGCTACAAAGGGAAATCTGAATAACCATATTGGTGTTCCGCTCACCGTATTAGCCATTGATTCATCGCATGAAATAGCAGTGGTGGAGATGGGGGCCAACCACCTTGGGGAAATTGGCTTGTTAAGCTCCATAGCCAATCCTACCCATGGATTTATTACCAACATCGGTAAAGCCCACATTGGTACGTTTGGTGGATTTGATAATATCATACGGGGTAAATCAGAATTATTTCAACATCTCATTGCCCATGACGGGACAGTTTTTATCAATTCACTGAATCCGATTTTGACAAACATGGCCAAACGATTTAAGCATCCTTACTTCTATCCGGCATTAGGCGACTTCTACCATGCCGAATTACTGGATGCCGATCCATTTATTCGTTTCAAGGCCGAGGATGGTGAGGTAGTTCAAACACAATTGATGGGCGCCTACAATTTTGAAAACTTAGCGGCAGCACTGTGTATTGGAAAATTCTTTGGCGTAAATGCTCAGAAAGCAAATCTTGCCGTTGCAGCATATACCCCTGGAAACATGCGGTCGCAAATTATTGAAAAGGAAACCAACACCATCCTTCTTGACGCATATAATGCCAATCCAAGTTCTATGGAAGCGGCAATCGTAAATCTTACATCAATGAAGACTTCAAAAAAAGTAGTAATTCTGGGTGATATGTTCGAACTGGAAGAAGAGGCAGAGAAGGAGCATAAAAAAATTGGTGAACTATTAGTGAATAAAGATTTTGATCGGGTTTACCTATGTGGACAGTTAATGAAATCTGCTCATGAAGTAATTCCAAGTTCCATTTATTTTGAAAAGAAAGATCAGCTAATAGAAGAATTGAAGAAGAATCCGATCCGTGATTCTACCATTCTGGTAAAGGCTTCCCGTGGAATTGGTCTGGAGACAATAGTGGAATATCTTTAAGCCAGTTACCCCTGAATTAGATATCTGTCCAGCCAATCTAAAAATATCTTTCTCATTTCGGGAAGTTCCTGATGAGCACAATCGAAAAGCTCAACACGGCAATCATTTTCTTTTCCAGCTTTCTTATAAAGTGGCATTAAGTGGTCGCGTACTTTATCAACGCCTTTTGGTGGCGTAAGATCATCCAATCGTCCATTTAAACTTACATGTGGCCTTGGAACAATCAGTTCGTTGATGGTGCTGGTTGAAAAATACTTGAGCAATGAAGGGACATAATAATAGATTCCATGGCCCTTCAGATTGTTGGTATTGATTAACTCTTCAAAGTCCGTCATGCAGCACAAATCCATACACATTGTGATGCGTGTGTCAAGGGCAGCCATCCACCAGGCTTTTGTTGCGCCCATGGATAGTCCAAAAACACCAACCCTATTCGAATCAGTTTCTGGTCTTGATAAAAGATAATCCAATGCTTTCATCTCATCAAACAGCATCATGCCGAAGAGGGTTTTCCCTTCCCAAAGCATTTTTTTGAAAGCATCGGATTCACCTTGAGACCCATTGCCTGGCTTTTTTCGTTCGCCAAAGCACCAGCTGTCTATGGCCAGGGTAACTATACCCTTCTCCGCATAAACCGGAGCGTAGGCAGGCATTACAGATCGGCCATTAAATAATTCTTCTTTCCCGATTTCATAGGTGCCAAAATGAGCGTGACAATACAGCATGCATGGCATTTTCTCTTTTCGCTTATGAGGAAGTAGCAATACACCGGGCACAGGTTCAATACCGTTGAAATCAAATTCTATATACTCAACATCGTAGGTTTCGAATGTTTCCTTTTTAATTATCCGGGGTCTTTTGGGTTGGTAGGAAAATGGCATTTCTCCCAGTAATGACAGGAGTTTCTCTCGATGAGACATTAGCGATTTTTCGCCAATCGTGTTCATCGATGATCCGGCTGAAAGAAATGCGGGCATCATGCCTGAGGCGGTGGCACCCAATGCTTTTTTGATAAACTTTCTGCGTTGACGTTGCATAACACTAGTTGAGGTTGCATTGTTATAACCATTACTTAAATCTTATTCCAAGAATGCCTATCTAAAAATAAATGTATTTAACTTCACATCGATTACCAATCGAATAATTATGGACTTCAAAATCATCTTGGGTTTTTTAAAGAATATCACAAAAAATAATAATCGCGAATGGTTTGAAAAGAATAAACCCAAATACCTTATAGCGAAAAACCAATTCGAGGATTTTCTGGAGTCTTTCCATAAGGAGCTCTTGAAGTTTGACGAAAGCCTTGTGGGGTTGAATCCGCGTAAACTGGGGTTTCGCATTTACCGTGATGTGCGCTTTAGCAAAGATAAACGGCCTTATAAAGTAAACATGGGTGCTGGTTTTTCAGAACATGGCAAGATGGAGCAGGAACCTGGATACTATATTCATATTGAGCCGGGGAAGTGCTTTGTTGCCGGTGGTTTTTATATGCCTGATTCGGAGAAACTTTCGAAAATCCGGCAAGAGATCGATTATAATACCGACCGATTTCTGAAAATTCTGAATAACAAAAAATTCAAAGCCGATTTTGCGTCATTAGATGATTTTGATGCACTTAAGACAGCGCCTAAAGGATATCCTAAAGATCACCCCTATATTAATTTATTGAAACACAAAAGTTACATTGTGTCTCATAATTTTACGGACAAGGAAGTGCTTGATCCTAAATTTGTAAAAAGAGCTGCTGAGAAAGCAAAATTGATTAAAACGCTAAACGATTTTCTTAAAGAAGCATTGGCTTAAGTCATTACAACAATTTCAATCGTTTTCAAGGGATTACAAACAACAACCCAAAAGGTTAAAGGGTAATAGTATTTGATAATGTGCCAATTGTGGCAACTCACCGGACTTTCTTCTGCAATCTTATTTTAATCTTTTACATTTACTTTACTACATCATGGATGATCAGAAATTACCAGCACAATGAATCTTCAGCGCTTTATTTTGGGAGCAAATAGGGTTGAAACGGAAAGTCAGGAACGTAAAATAACGTTGGGCGCCTATCTGATCATTATCTATATAGGTGTTGACTTATTTTTCTTTATCGTCAATCTTTTCAATTCGGAGGGCGAACCGGCTTCACTTTTTATCGGATTCTTGATTTCTATTTTATGCCTTTTGATTTTACGATGGAAGCAAATAGATATAGCGATTTTTTTACACCTCATTCGATGCAACGCGTTCGCATTTTATTTTTCAACCATTGATGTCGATCCCATTCAAACCGGATCTTTTTTGTATTTTATTCCATCCAGTCTTGGAGCGCTAGCTGTATTTGGATATAAAGAAAGGTGGAAAGGTATTGGCTTTACGCTGTTGAGTTTTGTTCTTTTTATAGGGGCTATTTTTAAACCCGAAGAGTTTAGCCCGGACCAGGCACACTTCTACCTGATCATAAGCTTTTCAATTGTACTGATCATCGGATTGCTCATAATTATTTTTTTTGATCGAATGGTTACCCGCTCCGAAAGATCATTGATAGAAAAGAATAAAGAACTGACAAAGGTTAATAAGGAACTGGATCGCTTTGTGTATAGCGCATCTCATGACCTCAGGGCGCCACTAAGCTCCATTGATGGGTTAATTGAATTATCGAAGCGGGATATAAACAACCGAGATGAATATCTGAATTTAATGAGAGGACGGATTCAGATCATGGATAAACTGATTAATGATATCATTGACTATTCCCGGAATACACGCATTGCACCCGTGCTTAAAAAAGTAAATTTTTATAATCTCATTCAGGAAGTTGTTGAGTTGATGAAATTTGTGGATAGCTCTAAATCTCCACAGGTACAGATTTTAGTCGATCAAGAGTTGATTATTAATACAGACTCCTCCAGAATAATGGTAATTTTGAATAATTTGATTAGCAACTCCATCAAGTATGCAGATCCAAAAAAAGAGGAGTTGATCATTAAGATTGCAGCTGAAATTTCTGAAGTTAGCTTCATTTTTTCGGTAGAAGATAATGGATCAGGCATAGCTGAAGATCAAAAGGGTAAGATATTCAATATGTTTTACCGTGCCTCCGAAAACGCAGTTGGATCTGGATTGGGTTTATATATTGTTAAAGAGTCAATTGAACGACTCAACGGGTCCATCCGTCTTCAGTCTGAGGTTGGCAAGGGATCTATTTTTATGGTTACCCTCCCTATTCAATAACAACTTTTTGATTGACTCTCCTAACCCGACCTACGACTTAATTTCTATCTTTGCCGACTATGGCGAACCAGGAGGATAATTTATTTAAGAATGTAATTTCCCATGCCAAGGAGTATGGGTTCATTTTTCCATCCAGCGAAATTTATGACGGACTTAGTGCTGTCTATGATTATGGACAGAACGGATCGGAACTTAAAAACAACATTAAGGAATATTGGTGGAAGTTTATGACCCTGTTGCACGATAATATAGTGGGTATTGATGCCGCCATATTCATGCATCCAACCACTTGGAAAGCTTCTGGTCATGTGGATGCATTTAATGATCCGATGATTGACAATAAGGATTCCAAAAAACGCTATCGTGCGGATCAGTTGATTGAAGGGGTGATTGAAAAACTGGAGGAAAAAATTGAGAAAGAGGTTGATAAGGCATCGAAACGCTTTCCGGATTTTGATCGTAACATGTTTGTTACCACGAACACACGTGTTCTGGAATATTTGAAAAAAATTGATGAAATCAATGAAAGGCTGAAGAGTGCCATGGCGAACAGTGATATGGCCGCTATGAAACAGATTATTGATGATCTTGAAATTGCGGATCCGATATCAGGAACTAAGAACTGGACAGAGGTGCGTCATTTTAACCTGATGTTTTCCACTGAGATGGGTTCGGTTGCCGATGATGCTAATAAGATTTATTTACGCCCTGAAACGGCGCAAGGAATTTTTGTAAACTTTTTAAATGTCCAGAAAACCGGAAGAATGAAAATTCCTTTCGGTATTGCGCAGATTGGCAAAGCATTCAGAAATGAAATTGTAGCCCGTCAGTTTATTTTTCGCATGCGCGAATTCGAACAAATGGAGATGCAGTTTTTTGTGAAGCCCGGTGAAGAAATGAGGTGGTATGAGTTCTGGAAGGAGAAGAGATTAAAGTGGCACAAAACACTGGGATTAGGTAATGACAACTATCGATATCATGATCACCTAAATTTGGCACATTACGCCAATGCTGCCTGTGACATTCAGTTTAACTTTCCAATGGGATTCAGAGAATTAGAAGGAATTCATTCCCGTACAGATTTTGATTTAAAGAGTCATGAAAAGTATTCCGGTAAAAAATTGCAATACTTCGACTCTGAAGACAATCAAAACTATATTCCCTATGTTGTCGAAACTTCAGTGGGCCTGGATCGCATGTTTCTATCTGTTCTCTCATCTTCCTACAAAGAAGAGAAACTGGAAGACGGAAGTGAGCGCGTGGTGCTTCGTATTCCTGCGCCATTGGCACCCAATAAGGTGGCTATTCTCCCGTTGATGAAAAAAGATGGCCTTCCAGAGAAAGCACACGAAATCATGAATATGCTCAAATTTGATTTCCGTTGCTTTTATGAAGAGAAGGATGCAATTGGCAAACGGTATCGCAGGCAAGATGCGATCGGTACACCGTATTGTGTAACGATTGATCACCAGACATTGGAAGATGATACAGTCACCATCCGAGATCGGGATACAATGAAGCAGCAGCGAGTGCCGATCAACGCAGTGAAAGGAGTAATTCAGGATTCTGTTTCTATGGCTGAATTGTTAAAGAAAATATAAATGATCGCTGCTCTTCTGGCAGCATTGGCGCGGCTCCTATATGCAATATACCAGGAGCTGCGCTTTCGTTTTTACTATGGCCCCATTTTTCATCGCTTTTTGAATCACAAGTATGTCTATTATACTACATTACCCTGGCCGTTAAAATTAAAATTTCTTCGACTGGCCCGTGATCATTATGAATACTTTGAATTTGTGCCACGTGAAAAATTGAAATTGACACGTGCCATGAAGGCGATTATTTCCTGTGCACCTGCCCAGTTGTTGTTGTTTCTCCCTACAGAAGGCCTTTCTTTCTTTAAAAGAATCATTGTGTATCCGGACTATTACAACTCCCGCATCACGCATAAGCGTCATAAAGGCGAAGTCAATCCCGGATTGCGCACTATTGTTTTTAGCTGGCGTGGCATTGCAGAGGGATTGCAACGGCCAGATGACGGACTTAATCTACTTTTACATGAATTCGCTCACGCACTGTGGCTGGAGCATCGGCTCGTTGGTCATGAATATAAGGTACTGGATAACGCACTAATTAAAGAATTTGAAATTTATGCGGAGAGTGAAATGCAAAAGCTAAGCGCAAATGATAAACATTTTTTCAGACGATATGCATTTGAAAACATAGAGGAGTTTTTTGCCGTGGCGGTAGAGAATTTTTTTGAAAGAACGCAGGAGTTTCATCACGAGCAACCTGAACTTTACCGTATTTTAGCACATCTTTTTAAACAAGACCCCCAAAACCTATATGCATCCAGCGCTCAACAAAAATCTGTATTTCGTTAAAGAACACGTGAAGGTATTTAAGGCCGCAAACAGCTTTGATGTACTTGACCCTGAAACCAGTAATTTAATCTTACAGTGCCAGGAAGAAAATCTTGGGTTCTTTACAAAACTTTTGCGCTTTTCAGATTATAAGCGAATGACTCCGTTTAACATGGTGATAAAAACTCCCACTGGTGAATCGATTCTGACGGTGAGAAGAAATGTGTCCTTGTTTCTTTCTACCGTGGAAGTGCTGGATGAGCAACAGCAATTGATCGGCAAGTTCAAGCAGAAATTTTTTAGTATTGGAGGAAAATTCGAGGTATTGGATGGCAGTGAGCGGGTACTTTGCACATTAAAAGGATCGTGGACCAGTTGGGATTTTAAATTTGTCTCAAATGACGGAAAAGAGTTTGCTGCGGTCACAAAGAAATGGAGTGGAATAGGTAAAGAACTTTTCACCACAGCGGATAATTATATATTATCTATTAATCCGCAAGTGCCAGAAGATAATCCATTGCGCATGTTGATTATGGCAGCCGTGATGTGCATTGATTTAGTATTGAAAGAGTAATAGACTATGAATTGGATTTCACTTCTTTCCACAGGACGCCTTCATGAGCGCGCTGATTCTCAGGAACCTACCCGCAGTGCGTTTGAACAGGATTTTGATCGTATTATTTTTTCGCATCCTTTTCGAAGGCTTCAGGATAAAACCCAAGTCCACCCTTTGCCAGAGCATGATTTTGTCCATACACGTCTAACGCATAGTCTGGAAGTTTCCTGTGTGGGCCGTTCGCTGGGAAGAAGAGTTGGAGAAGTAATCATTGAGCGTCACCCGGATTTAAGAAACAAGGTTACGTCACATGACTTTGGAACCATTGTCGCGTCAGCCGCACTGGCGCATGATCTGGGTAACCCTCCTTTTGGACATTCCGGGGAAGAAGGATTAAGTGACTTTTTTAAGCACCATGAGGGCCAGCATTACAAACCATTTTTTTCCGAGATTGAGTGGGCAGACCTCACTACATTTGAGGGAAATGCCCAGGGATTTCGTATCCTGAATAAAAGTCAGTATCACGGATTACGGCTTACAGCAGCTACTTTAGGAGCATTTACAAAGTATCCATGCCCATCAAGTTTTGGTGGACGGGATAATTCAAAAAAAAGCCAGAAAAAATTTGGATTCTTTCAATCAGAAATGTCACTTTTTGATGAGACCGCATTACGTCTTGGATTAATCAATCATATCGAACATGTTTGGTGCCGGCATCCTCTTGCCTTTTTAGTGGAGGCAGCGGATGATATTTGCTACAATATTATTGATCTGGAAGATGGCTGCAGACTTGGACTTATTTCGTTGCAGGATACCATCGAACTACTCGCAGGCATTCTGGGAGAGGATTTTAATCCTGAAAAAGCGGCGCGAATTGATAACGCAGATGAAAAAATTGGCGTGTTACGTGCCATGGCCATTGGTAAATTGGTTAACGATGTCATCAACGTTTTTCTGCAACATGAGCAAGACATACTTGCCGGTAAATTCGATCAGGCACTCACTGATCTGGGATTGTATCAAAATGAGTTGAAGCAGATCATAAATATTTCTATTGAGAAAATTTATCGGGCGCGGCATGTTGTTGAAATAGAGTCGGCAGGATTTGAAGTGTTACCCGGACTATTGAGTGAATTCACGAAGGCGGCCGAACATGCTGTAAAAAAAAATCAGGCAAAAAAATATAACAACCTGATGCGTTTATTACCGTCTGAAACGTTGCGCGTCATTCAATCCGATCCGGATAATCCTTATTTACATTTGCGTGAAGTCATTGATTTTGTTTCTGGAATGACTGATACACATGCATTATCCCTGTATAGGAAGATAAAAGGCTTTCAGATTTAAATTAACTCGATCCTTTCAAAATATAAGAAGGGATATAGCGTTGTATCATCGCTATGCAAAAATCAAGTCTGGGGTTTTTACTAGGTCTGTTGGCAATCTGTTCACCGATACGCTTACTCGCTCAAACTACGCTGGGCGATAGGAGTTTGCCCGAAGAAAAAGTTATGGTTCAGCATAGCCGTACTCATCGGCCTACAAAAGAGCGTTCAGTAAAACCAAAAAAAGTTAATGTAAAACATACCCCGCGTTATGAATTTTACGCGCGTGTTGAAAAAGTTGCAAAAGAAAAGCAGCGTATGTTAAAGAAAATGGATGAACCACAATATTCAAATCCTTTATATTATGGCCATAAGCGCCCACCTAAACGCCATGAAGTGCATAAGATGCGATATTGTAAAGAGTGTGGTATTCGACATTGATGATTATCCTTCTGGATTACATTTAAAATGTGAGTTCAATGAATTAATTTCGATTTTTAATCCAAATTGAATTGACGGAATTATCGCGTTATATTGAACACACTAATTTAAGTCCGACGCTAGCCATTAAAGATATTGATCGCCTGGTTGAGGAGGCCAGACAATATAATCTGTTAGGGGTATGCGTCCCGCCCTTTTGGGTAAAACGCGCCCAACGTGAAATACGAAATGATAAAATTCTGTTGGTAACGGTAGCAGGATTTCCACTGGGCTATAACATGACAGAAACAAAGTTGGATGAGATAAAACGGGCTATTGATAATGGAGCCGACGAAATAGATCTTGTCATGAATGTTTCTTCTTTTAAAACTGGTATGCCCTGGACAAAAATTGAAATTGCCAGATGCAGTAAGCTTGTCCATGATTATCAAAAGAGATTAAAGGTAATTGTTGAGACAGCCTACTTGTCGGAAGAGGAGATCGCTGAAGTTAGTAAGCTAAGTGCCGATGCAGGCGCTGACTTCGTAAAAACTTCAACTGGTTTTGCTCCAGGTGGAGCCCAACCAGAGCATGTTAGAATAATGAGACAATCTGTTCCTGAACATGTGGGAATTAAAGCCTCTGGGGGAATAAAAACAATGGAACAAGCGATTCATTTAATTGAAGCTGGCGCTGACCGGCTTGGTACATCGTCTGGAATTTCAATCGTAACCGCCACAACCAACCATCAATTATGAGTGACATATTTAGTAGTTTATTTCCTGAAGAAGATGCTATTCCTACATCGGTAACTTTGCCCAAATACATGGAGCAACGCGAATATCTAATTGATGGCAAAATGGTATCGTGGCCAGGAGATATGAGCCCTGTTGCAAGTCCTGTATTTCTGCGTACAGGTAATAAGACCGAACAGAAAATAATTGGGAGTACCCCACTGCTTACTGCCAAAGAGGCGTTGGAGGCATTGGAGGCAGCAGTCCGTGCGTACGATCAGGGCCATGGAGTTTGGCCAACCATGTCTGTTGCAGAACGCATTCAACATGTGGAATTATTTTTGGGTAAGATGAAGGAGAAACGTCATGAAGTGGTAAATCTTCTGATGTGGGAAATTGGTAAAACCTTGAAAGATTCCGAAAAGGAATTCGACCGGACATGCGATTATATTATTGATACAATCAATTCATTAAAACAACTCGATCGGAATTCATCCGGGTTTGTTCATGAGCAAGGAATTATGGCACAAATCAGACGAGTGCCTCTCGGTGTTGCGTTGTGTATGGGGCCATATAATTATCCCCTGAATGAAACGTTTAGCACGTTATTTCCTGCGCTGATCATGGGTAATACTGTTGTTTTTAAACCTGCAAAGTATGGAGTATTGTTAATCCGGCCATTGCTCGAAGCGTTTCAACAAAGCTTCCCGCCTGGGGTGATCAATATTATTTATGGCCGTGGCCGGGAAACCGTTGGCTCGTTGATGGAGACTGGTAAGGTGGATGTATTTGCTTTTATTGGTACAAATAAAGGTGCTAACGAGCTTAAGAAACTTCATCCAAAGCCACACCGCTTAAAAGCTATTTTAGGATTGGATGCAAAAAATCCGGCAATCATATTACCAGATGCCGATATCGAAAATACTGTAAGTGAATGTGTGTTGGGTTCATTGTCGTTTAATGGACAGCGATGTACAGCGCTTAAAATATTGTTTGTTCATAGGAATATTGTTGATGAGTTTATTAAAAGGTTATCAGCAGAAATAGCCAAGTTGAAATACGGTATGCCATGGGAGGCGGGTGTTTCACTCACCCCATTGCCAGAACCTGGTAAGACCAGTTATTTGTCAGGACTGCTGGAAGATGCAAAGCAACATGGAGCTAAAATAATGAATGAACATGGTGGGGAATCATCAAATACGTTTTTTTATCCTGCAGTATTATATCCGGT
>JAHEMS010000078.1 GCA_024643595.1 Bacteroidota bacterium | reverse complement strand
CTTGCCTGATGGATCATAAAAAGTAATATCAGCATTAGCCACCTTAGCCTGATCAATAAGTATGTTTTCAAAATCCTCTCTCGAAAAGGTTCCATTGGAATATTTTAATACCGCTGGAAGAATCCCCTCCGCCAGGTTCCTTGCATTCGCCTCGAACGTGCGATTCAACTCGCTTTCTGCCGAGTTGCTAACCCGATTTAATGTGGTAATCGTAACCACAAACAATGGTAATGAAAATGCCAGGTAAATATATAACTGAATACGGGCCGCATAATTCATTTTGCGGCCTTTGGCAAGGGATGAAATACCATATATGATCATGGTAAACACCAATAGCATTACGCCTAAAACGAAAAAGAAAGAAAAATTAGTAAGTACATAGAAAATTGGATATACAGATGAAGTGATAACAGCCACCTGCCCCGTAACATCTTCTACACCCGTGTGAAAAAATCCTTTCTCTTTAATACCCGATTTGTAAAACTCAGCTTTGCTTAAGTTTGTAAAATCAAATTCGCGTTCGTAATTAAAAGTGCCGAAGCTGCTGAGTATTCTTTTATCCTTTATGAAAGAGAAACTACGACCCGTATTTTCAAAATATTCCGCAAATCGCCTGTCTACCAACAATTCCGGATAGACATTTTGGGGAATGATCCTTTTCAAGGAAAGATCAATGACGACAAACCCGATAATTTGATCAGATCGCAAAATAGGAATCAAAGAAAGATACCGCTTGTTGGAATCAATATCCGAAGGCTGTATAAAATAGATACCCTCATAGTCGGTATAGGTAGAAGTGCTTTTAAATCGATTAGTAAATACAGAAAGGGTTTCCGGCGAACCGTTATCCAAGGGCTCGCCCGTTGTAGTGTACAAATAAATCTGAGACTCATATCGATCAAAATAAGAGTTTAAATAAACCTGTTTTATCTTTTGACGGATAGCAGACTTCGTCAGGAATGGATTATTAAGCCTGCTTTGAATAAATGCATCCTGTTTGATTCTTCTTGAGCTTTCATTTAAAAGATACTCACCCAGTACATCACGTCCTACCAGGTAATTGGAAGCGAACTTAATCTGTGATTCCGCCCTCCTCTCCTCAACAAAATGCTGAATACTTAGCCCATGTTGAACGCCTAATGCGGCAATGACAATAAAAAAATAAATGAATGTGGCGGATTCCAGTTTTCTAAGTGAAGAGGTGAGCTTTGTGAAATAAAGAATTAGAAAAAAAAACGATGCCACCGGCAAGGTGATAAAATAATTACGATCCGCGCCAATATAATAGGTGGCGAAGAGCATGGCTGCTACACCCATAGCGATTAGAAAAATAATCGGTTTTGGCATCAGCGCCTTCGTCAGGCGGATAGACACATGTAAAAAAAAGAAAGCACTGATGGCCCCGGCAAATATGGATAACCATGATATAGACCGCAGCCAATCAAAATGAACGGTTGCCGTTATATCCAATAGAATGGAGGAGTTGTGAAATATCGTCTCAACAAACAAAAATGGATAAAGGAAAGAAAAAAATCCGATGGTTATTAAGACCGACCCAACGATATACCTTGACCACCCATTCAAGGACAAGAAATATGTTGCCATGCGCCAATGAGGATAGGTGAGAAATACATATCCACAAAGAATAAGAATTCCGATCGTATTAAGGAATAAATCTCCGATGGATGGATTATAGCTGGACGATGCGAAAAACTGAGGGTCAAAAACCGAGGAAGTATTCCAGCCTGATGGATAGCCTGACCACATCATCAGTAAGCGAATAAACACAAAGGCACCTACGAGCGTGATAAATCCCCACTCATATTTCCTGCTTCGAATCAACCTTTGAAGTAAGAAATAAATTGCGCCTATACATAAAGAAAGGGAAACAGTGGCGAGAATGAAAGACCAATATCCTCTTTTCGAATTATAGTCTTCTGGCATAAACTTAAAGACCAGTTGATCATTCAATTTGATAACCTCTCCTTCAGCTTGCGAAGAATCCAATACAACGCCGCGAACTCCATTAAAGATTTGGTCGTTCCACTTATCTGTTAAATAGCGATTCGCAATTGAATATTTTTGAACTAAAGGAATAACTGAAACAAGTTTCTGGGTATTGGTGACTGACCAACTCCTTAATAGATAATCTCCGGAATTACTATGATAAAATTGAAAATGATCCCCGGCTTCAATTAGCCTGTTGATGTCGGGAAAAAATTGATTCTTGCTCCATGCCTTAACTTGATTGCTGTCAAGTAAGAAGAAGTAATTATTTAATGCTGACCAATTTTCATCCGCTGGATTATTAAGAATTGATTGGGCTTCGTTATCCACTTCCTGCACCAGGAAGTTGAAGTTTTGCTCAATGGATACGACTTGTTTATGAGTTCTGTCCGTATTTTGGATAATGATAATACAACCAACTGCGCATAACAAAGAGAGGGCTATTAAAACGAATACCGGTTTGGCAGCATACATAGTATTACTTAAAAATAAGAAATTCTGTGATAAGCTTATTTATTGGAAAGACCTCCAAACCAATAAAGAAATAATATCCTTGAATAACGGAAACTAAAAGGAATCGAAAGAATGGAGAAAATAACTAACGAAACCCCATAGACCCAATCCGCAGGATTGATAGTAAAATATAATACAATCCAGATTATCGCCATGAAGGCAACATTAAATGCATAGCTGATAAAGAGAGATCCATAGTAAAATCCTGGCTCAGGCTCCATGGGAGCACCGCACTGAGGGCATCTCTTGTGCATTTCTGAAAATTTTGAGATTCTGGAAATCGGATATACGAAGATATCCCCTTCACCACAGCGAGGACATTTACCCTGCCAAACTGCCTTTGCTTTCATTCTGCGCGGTTCTTTTACTCGTCTTGTACCAGAAGAAGGCAATTAGGGCAATCACTGTATAGGGCGCTGCAAACAAATATAAGATACCAAAGTTGATGCCTGCCGCAATGCCAATGTTTCCATTACTGACATTATTTTCTAAGGTAGCCCGGCACATGGCACATTGTGCATTTCCTTCAATCGATAGAAAGAAGAATATCATTACCAGCACCAACAAACTTGTCCACTTTTTCATAATCATTACTTTCAAGTATAATAAGGACTGATCATCAAATAAACTATAACGCCTGAAACGGCCACATAGAGCCATATTGGAAAAGTAAATTTAGCCAATGCTTTGTGCCTTTCAAAATTACCAGACAATGCTCTTGAAAACGTGAAAAGCACCAATGGAACAACTGCTACAGATAGAAATATATGCGTAATCAGTATAAAGAAATAAAAGATCCTTAACACACCTTCTCCACCATACGGAGTTGAGTCACTGGTGATATGATACGTAACATACATGATCAAAAATAAAGCAGAGCACGCAATGCAAATTTTCATAATCAATTCATGCAATTTCCTCTTTTTGTTTTTTATCGCGATGAATGCTGCCATCAAGAGGATAGCTGTTATTCCGTTTATGGTGGCATAAATGGGCGGTAAAAAGTGAAAATCATATCCTGGTATTTTAACACTGAAAAGCGCGGCTACCGCCAAGGGTAACACCACTGAAAGGACGATGATTAATTTTTTATATGGCGTTTGCTCTTCATTCATCACTTCTTCAATAAAATTTTTAATTCCACCACCAGCCGATCGAGTTCTTCTCGGGTTTGTGGATCATAATATCCACGGATTCTTCGCTCCTGATCTATCAACACCACCTTCCAGGGCGCTTCCAATAATAAATCACAGGCATAGAACGAACTCACATAATCATCCTTGCCAGTAAAAAAAATAACCTGAACACCAGAAACAAGATCTTCTTCCAAACGATTTAAACTCTTTTTTATTAAAACGGTGCTGTCCGCCACAATTAATGCCGGCCTCCTATTCCATCCGATATTTTCTAATAATTTGTCAGCAACCTTATACGGTGCATCATACTTCCGATCACATCCAGCAGGAGGGCTATCCACACCTTGTTCATAATAAACCGGTATGGAAAATTCATTTTCACCAAAAAAACGTAGAAAGAGAAAAATCCCGATGGGAAGCAGAAGGAATATGACCAACACGATTTTCTTCATACACTAACCTTAAATAAAGAAGGCTAAAGTTCATCACTTTAGCCTTCCCAAAATATCATAACTTAAAATTAAAATACCGGCAACTGCATGCCTTCATATACAAAGGCAACAAGCATCCATATAATAAATAAAGTAGGGATCAATATCGCCCAAAACAACACTTTCACTTCATAGCGAAGGTGCATAAACTCACCAACGATATAACCTGCCTTGACAATAGTAAGAATGACAAATAGAGATGTTTTTGCCGCACCATGATGCATAGTGAAGGCAATTATAAATTCTACTGCTGTTACTGCGCCTAATATTCCTGCCACCGTCCATAACTTCTTTATCTTCTCTTTGTCAGGAGGCAAAACAGTTATCTGGGGTTCGTTTGAATGATGTGCCATATAATTTCTTTATTAAACGAGATAAAAGAATGTGAAAACAAATACCCATACCAGGTCTACAAAGTGCCAGTATAAACCAACTTTCTCGACCATTTCATAATGGCCTCTGCGATCATAAACTCCAGTAACTGTATTATAGTAGATCAAGAAGTTAAACATGACACCACTGAATACGTGGAAACCATGAAAGCCCGTAATAAAGAAAAAGAAATCCGCGAATGGTTGAGGGCCATATTGATTTATTTTCAAAGAGGCGCCCGTGACTTCTTTTGTGATCCATTGTCCGTTGACAAAATCTTTTACCATCGTGGGGGTATCCGTTCCTACAATAAAGTGTGTCCACTCCCAGGCCTGGCAGCTTAAAAAGGTTATACCACCAATAATTGTCCAGAGCATCCATTTTTCAACTGCCTTACGGTCCATGCGGTGACCAGCCTCAACGGCAAGCACCATAGTCACGCTACTCATAATCAGAATAAACGTCATGATACCCACAAACACCAATGGTAATGTGATACCATGTAGAAAAGGAACAGCCTCAAAAACCTTTTCAGGAACTGGCCAATACTCAGTTGAGAATGTAAATGCTTCAGGCAATCCTTCAAATGCAGGATGCGATGAGCGGACCAATCCGTATGTGATTAAGAGACCTGAAAAAGTAAATGCATCTGATAGCAGGAAAAACCACATCATGAGCTTACCATAACTGGCTCCCATGGGTGAGGATCCGCCATCCCAAACACTTTTTTCAGATACGGTTGCGGCTGAACTGTGTGACATAGTTTAGGTTTAAGATTTTATCGATACAATAATAGGAATACAAACAAATATAGCCAAAGACCACCTAAAAAATGCCAGTAAGTGGTGCACATTTCCATCTGAAGTAGGTTTTTAGCGTGTATCCGCAAGCGAAATGCGGACACGAGAACAATCAATAAAAACACAATCGCGCTGATAATATGCATACCATGCAACCCTGTGATTACATAGAGAAAAGACCCGGATGGATTGCCCACCAGATAAACCTGGTTGGCGACCAAATCTTTCCATCCTAAAAACTGAAGTACAAGGAACGTGACACCGAGCAACGCAGTTACCGAAACCAACACCTTAAGTTGACTAAAGCTATCTTTCTTGGCCGACCAGTAAGCCCATTGCATAGTCGCACTGCTTAACAGAATAACGATCGTTGAAATGGTTAATATTGAGGGCAATTCGAAGTAAAGCCAATTCCCTTCTGCCTGACGCACGATGTAGGCAGACGTCAAGGAGGCGAATAACATTACCACACTGCCAATGAACAGCCACATCGCAAATTTCTTTGGATTCATTGCCAGCGTCTGCTTAGGCTCCTCTACAATTTTAAACTCACTTGAAATCATCTTCTCCATGCTGTCTAGTGTTTAATGATATCCATTAAATAAGCGATTTGTACAATCGGTAAATACAAAAATGAACCGAACATGATTCGTAAAGCCGATTGCCTGCTGCCGGTTTTCATTAGCGAAAATGTCTGCGCCAAAAAGGCGACACCACATACCGTGGCAACTATCGCAGAATCCAAGCCAGTAATTCCGAATTTAGCGGGCAATAATCCAAGTGGAATCAGAAATAGGGTATAGATCATGATCTGGATAGCTGTGTTTATATCCTTTCCACCTCCGGAAGGCAATAGCTTGAATCCTGCCTTTTTATAGTCATCGTCGGCCACCCAAGCGATGGCCCAAAAATGAGGAAATTGCCATATAAATTGAATTCCAAAAATTATTAATGCTTCGTATGAAACAGTACCAGTAGCGGCTACCCATCCGAGTAATGGAGGTAAGGCCCCAGGAATGGCTCCAACAAAAACTGCAATAGGACCAACTCTCTTCAACGGTGTATACACGAAACTATAGAGAAGCATAGACACTACAGACAGCATCACGGTAAGCGGATTCGTGTAAACCCATAGAATGATAACACTGCTTAATAATGTGGTGATGAGAAATACGGACGCCTCAGTAACGGAAATTCGATCGGTAGGCAGCGGACGATTTTTAGTTCGCGTCATAATCTTATCCAAATCTTTCTCGATGATCTGGTTGATGCCCACGGAAGTACCTGAAAGCAAAAATCCACCAAAGGTCAGCATCAGCAATACCTCCCAGTTAACATTACCCTTTGTAGCCAACGTATAACCAAAAGCACAGGAAAATGCCACCAATAGGGAAAGTCTCATCTTCAATAATTCTATGAATGCTTTCGCTTTGACAGCGAAAAGTTGATTGGTGGTAATGGGTTGAAGATCCGATGTCATAATTATTTAGCTAACACTATTCTTCGATCAGTGTTCAATCGCAAAAACAATAAAAATTGAAGTCCGAATGTTATCGTGGCAACCAATAAATGTATGGGTTGAAGGAATGCAGGTATTGAAAAGTAGGCCATTCCAGCTCCCGACAATATGGTGAGCAAAATTAATAGTACTAAACTTAGCGATAAAGGATTATTGCCAGTAGTTTTCCTTAGGCGAAGAATAAAAAGAGCGTGTATCATTAAAACTACCCATGAAAATGACCGATGAACTACAAAATCAGGCCAGATCAAAGAAATCCATTTTCCTCTGGCTTCTCCTTCCAACACCATCTGATCGATAGCGCCTCTTACCTCTGTGCCGAGTAAAATCTGGATAAGCAACATGAATATGCAGAGTCCCAGCAGAACTTTCACCTGGAGCGGAACGGCTATCTTCTGTTCCGGCGAGGATTGGTGCATCAATAAAATTAGTGTAGCTACAATAACGAGTGCCAATAACATATGAATGGTAATAGTCCAATGAGTGAGGTTCGTGGATACTACAATGGAACCAAACCAACCTTGAAAAATAACAATTACCAGCGTTGCTAATGATATCCAAAAGTAGGACGGGCTTGTCTTAATGAATGAAATCGACCGAATAAATACAGCAATGATTAAAAATCCAATTGCTACCCCTACCAACCGGTTAATGTATTCAATCCATGTCTTTTGCGGGTTGAAATCCGATTCGATAAGAATGGACTCATCGTTCAGGATCTTATCGGCAGTTTCATTCATTCCAACCGCTGACAGGTATCGGGCAAATTTTTGATTTTTTTTATCACGCAATGCTGCATACTGTTCTTTGTAATCTGCCGGAAGTTGGTCAATAGAGGTGGGTGGTATCCAACTGCCAAAGCATCGCGGCCAATCCGGACAACCCATTCCTGAACCTGTGGTCCGAACTACCCCGCCCACCATGATTAAAAAAAATACAGCGACCAACGTTGATAAGCAAAGCCTATAAAATCTGTTGGTCGCTGAATTACTCACGTAATTAAGTATGGGAACTTCTAATGTTTTTGATCTTCTACAACGATCGCTGAGCCGTTATCCAATTCAAGCTTCACCAACTCATTTTCATGAGGCAGATTGGACTCCGGTGTTTCAGAATAGGGAATGTGTTGTTGAATAAAATCCTCTTTCGCACCTGGCTTGCTGTAATCGTAAGGCCAGCGATATACGGTAGGTATTTCACCGGGCCAATTGCCATGACCAGGATGACGCGGGGTCGTCCATTCCAGTGTAGTGGAATTCCACGGATTAGCTGACGCCACTTTACCTCTGAAAATACTATAGATAAAATTAAACAGGAAAATAAACTGTGCCGCCAACGTAATTATCGCGGCCACACTCACCATCATATTTAAATCGGCAAATCCACTGAATGTTTCAAAATTGGTCCAGCTATAATACCTCCTTGGAAAACCCGCGATACCTATATAATGCATAGGGAAGAACACCATATACACGCCAACAATGGTCAGCCAGAAGTGAAAATACCCAAGCTTCTCATCAAGCATTCGGCCAAACATCTTAGGGAACCAATGATAGACACCTGCCACCATACCAAAGAAAGAGGCACTACCCATTACAAGGTGAAAGTGTGCCACTACAAAATAGGTATCATGCAATTGAATGTCGATTGCGGAATTACCTAGAAAAATACCGGTAATACCTCCCGTGAGGAAAAAGGAAACCAGGCCAATAGAGAAGAGCATGGCCGGGGTGAATATGATATTACCCTTCCATAAGGTAGTGACATAATTAAAAATCTTAACCGCAGAAGGAACTGCAATAATCAGCGTTAACAGGGTAAAGATTGATCCCAGGAATGGATTCATGCCCGTAACGAACATATGATGTGCCCAAACAACAAATGAGAGGATGGCAATAAATAACATGGATCCAACCATCGCCTTGTAGCCAAAGATTGGCTTCCTGGAGTTGGTCGCAATAATTTCTGAGGTGATCCCCAAGGCAGGCAATAATACGATGTACACTTCCGGGTGCCCTAAAAACCAGAATAGGTGCTGGAATAAAATTGGACTACCTCCTTGATTAGGGAGTGCCTCACCACCAATATAAATATCCGATAAATAGAAACTCGTGCCGAAGCTGCGATCGAAGATCAACAGCAAGGCGGCTGCAAATAATACAGGGAAGGAAAGCACGCCAATGATGGCCGTAAAGAAGAATGCCCAGATCGTAAGCGGCAACTTCGTAAACGACATACCTTTAGTGCGCAAGTTGATTACTGTAGTGATATAGTTGATGCCTCCCAGCAACGAACTCACAATGAAAAGTGCCATGGCCACTAACCAAAGTGTCATGCCCAAACCAGAACCTTGCATAGCCTGCGGTAATGCGCTCAATGGAGGATAAATCACCCAACCGCCAGACGCAGGACCAGTCGAAATAAACAAGGAAGTAAACATGATCACACTGGAAAGGAAAAAGAACCAGTATGAAAGCATATTCATAAAACCGCTGGCCATATCCCGCGCACCAATTTGCAAGGGAATAAGGAAGTTGCTGAAAGTACCACTCAATCCCGCTGTCAACACAAAGAAAACCATGATTGTACCATGCATGGTTACCAATGCCAGATAAAACTCAGGGTCTATTTTTCCCTCTGGTGTTAGCCAGCTACCTAATATAGGTTGAAGCCATGATAAATTGGATTCAGGAAATCCTAATTGAAGACGAAACAAAACCGATAAAACCCCACCGATCAGTGCCCAAGCCATACCAGTGATTAAGAATTGTTTGGCGATTACCTTGTGATCTTCACTGAACACGTAGTTGGTCCAGAAATTACCATGATGGTGCTCGTCATGTCCGTTGTCGGTGTGTGCGTGTGTTTCGGTGTGTGTATGTAAATCAACTGCTGCCATGTTGCTTAAATTCTTAGTTTAAAGTTACAGTTACCGGAGATGCCATGATGGCGTCTTTACTATCAGCAGGAATACCTGATTTAATGATAGCCGCCTCTCTTAATTCAGCAGGTACCCGCTGAAGATAATCAGGATTTTGTTTCAGCCAGGCTTCCTGCGAAGCCATCCATTTCTCATAGTCTTCCACGGTATCATGAACGAATACCGGGAACTTCATTGAGAAATGGCCCCTGCCACATATTTCTGTGCAAGCCATCTCATAGTTGAAATTTGGATTGCCTGTTTCTTCACGCATGTCTGCGGTGGATTTGGTAGCCACGAACTTAAAGGTGGTGTACATACCTGGAACCGCATCCATCTTTAATCGGAAGTGCGGTAGAAAAACAGAATGCAATACATCCTTTGCCCTTATTTTCAATTGAACCTCTTTGCCTTTGGGTAAATGAAGTTCTAATGATTTAAAATCATCAAATGAGTTTTTATCACTGAGATCTAATCCGAATTCATTAGAAGCATCAATCAATTTGTAATTGTGATTACCTAACTGATGATCCTTAACGCCCGGGTAGCGGGCTGTCCACAAAAACTGTTGACCTATTAATTCCACCACTACGGCTTCCTTGGAGGCCGGGGTGGTGATGTCATTCCAGGCTCTTAATCCACTAAAGATTAACAGGGCCAATACGATGGCAGGAATCACGGTCCAGATAATTTCTAATTTATGGTTATCTGCAAAAAATGCGGCTTTTCTACCTTCCTTATATCGATAGGCGAAGGAGAACCAGAACATGATTATGAAAATGATTACGAACGCCACAACAGTAACGGCCATGGTAACCCAGAAAAGGTTATTGGTCACCACGCCATGCTCGGAGGCTACTGGTAATTCATAGCTATCGAAATTCACATAGGAATACCAGAAAAATCCGATGAGTCCGACAATCATGAACACCATCATCAGGTAAGCATTAATGTTATTCCATGAAGTCGTTTCCTCTTTCTTATCTTTCACCAGGCCAACAAGATTTCCTATTCTGAAAACCATGTAGAGTATGGCCAGCACCAATACAACACCTAAACTGATTATCAAACTCATCATAATAGATTCTTTATTCGTAATTCATTAAATGTGATGATCTAA
>JAHEMS010000077.1 GCA_024643595.1 Bacteroidota bacterium | reverse complement strand
CCCCAAAAAGCAACGTTATCTCCTCCAAAGAAAATATGCGGATTAAATTCTCTGAACAAATCAACAAAATCAATATTAAAACCAACGGCTAGCGGAACTAAGCCAAGAGTAGCGGCCATAGCAGTTAGTAATACGGGAGTCATACGTGTTTTTGCCGCTTCAATAATAGCGGCTTTCAATTCCACGCCTTGAGAAATGAGCAGGTCGGTAAATTCTACCAGCAAAATACCATTTCGTACTACAATTCCAGCCAAGGCCATCAAGCCCACACCGGTCATTACAATCGATATTTCCATTCGGAATAATGAGAATCCAATCAACACACCAATGATACTCAACACGATTTCTGATAAAATAATCAGAGGTTTACTGATAGAGTTAAATTGAATAACCAGAATCATAAAGATAAGGCCCAAGGCAATTAGTCCTGCCCTGCCAAGGAAGGTCATGGTTTCTGCCTGTTGTTCCTGTGCACCAGTTAATTTTATTTCCACTTCATCGGAATACGAAAGATTCTTAAGCCTGTCTTTGATTTCAGCAACAACCAGGTTTTCGTTAAAACCACTTAGTAAGTTTGATGATAATGTAATCACTCGCTTTTGATCAATCCTACGAATACCGGCATAGCTATTAGTATATTCGATTTTCGCAAATGAGGACAATGGCACTTGCCGAACTACCCCGCCCATGGTCATATCACGAAAGGTGATGGGCATGTTCATTAGCGTATTTATATCATTACGTTGAGATTCCTTTATACGAAGTTGAATGGGGTAGTCATCGTTCGCGTCACGGAACTTTGAAATCTCTGATCCATAAATCGCTGTGCGCAAAATGCCGCCAATCTGTCCGGTAGAAATCCCTTCCCGATTTGCTTTTTCACGATCAATGGTAATGTCAATTTCCGGTTTACTGCTTTCAAAATCTGATTTTAATTCCTCTACACCAGGAATCTGCAACGAATCCAGGTAACGTTTTGTACGATTAGCGGTGGCAACCAAAACTTCAAAATCATCCGCACTTATTTCAATGTTAATTGGTTTTCCCGTTGGTGGACCATTGGCTTCCTGATTTACAGAAATTTCTGCTCCCTTCACTCCTTTGACTGCTTCGCGTATTTTATTCAAATATTCTCTGGTGGATTGACCATCGCGTTCTGCAAATGATACAAAGGCCACACTGACTTTACCCAAGTGAGGTTGTGCATTGGTTCCAGAAAACTGATCCTCCGCAGCACCCACTGCTACGTTGGAGATAATAGACTCAACAATTTTATTGTCAGGACCGACCGTTGCAGCAACTTTTTTTTCTACAATTCTGGTCACGGAATCTGTTACGCGTTGATCTGTTCCGATGGGCAAACGAACATAGGTATAAATAAAATTAGGGTCACCTTTAGGGAAAAACCCTACCGGTGGCTTTCTTATGGCGGTAAACACAATGGAGAAAAAGAATAACGCAATTACACCAACAATCAATCCAGCAGGACGCCATCCTTCAAGGCACCATGCAATCATTTTCTTATAACCATTCTGCACCTTAGGCCAGCCATTATTCTGAAAATTCGAAATCACCTCCTCCAACACAAATCGATGAAGTGAATAAATTCCAAAAAGGAACAGTGTAAAATTTGCAAGTCCATAGGAACCCGTTACATACCAGATCAAGGCCAGCCCACCAAAAATTATTCCAGTGATTTTATACCCCTTTGTAAACTTAGTGCGACTATGATCATGATCATGCGGCTTCATAAAATCTGCTGCAAAGACCGGATTCATAATATATGCTACGAGCAGTGAAGCAAGCAACGCGACAATCAAAGTAACGGGCAAGAAGAACATGAATTCTCCAATGGTGCCTGGCCAGAAAGCGAGCGGAACAAAGGGTGCCAATACAACCAGTGTTCCGGACAGTACAGGCATAAACACTTCACCCGCAGCAATTTTTGCGGCCTTTCTAATGGGCACTTTCCCATTCTCAAATACCCGATGCGTATTTTCTATCACTACAATGGCATCATCCACCACAATACCCAATGCCAGCAAGAAGGAAAACAACGTCATTAGGTTTAAAGTAAATCCAATAGACGGGAATACAAGGAACGCAATAAAGCTCGAGATCGGCACGGATAATCCAACGAAAATAGCGTTGGTTGCTCCCATAAAAAACATTAAGATGAGAGTTACTAATACGAATCCAATAATGATGGTGTTAATCAAATCGTGCAGGGTAAGTCGGGTCTTATCCGATTGATCGGCTGTGATAGTCACCTTTACCCCGGGTGGTAAGACGTCCGCTTTAAACTCATCCACAATACTATTAATCTGATCAGAAGCATTGATAAGGTTTTCTCCTCCGCGCTTTACCACATTCAGAGTAATCACATTCTTGTTATCCAAACGAGCAAAGCTCTCCTGTTCTTTATGCGAGTCAATCACTTCAGCAACGTCCTTTAAATAAATCTTACCACCACGAATTGAACCGATCACCGTATTGGCAATCTGATCAGCTGAGGTATATTCTCCATTCACGCTTAGCGAACGCTTCATTCCATCTACTGAAAGCTGACCGCTGGATACAATCGTGTTTTCATATCGAATACCATTACTGATATCATCCAGGCTAACGCCAGCCAATGACGCTTTGAACATATCCACATTGATCTGTATTTCACGGTCCAATGCACCTACAATATCTACACGCCTGATCTCGGTCAATGATTCAATCCGTTCTTGCATTTGTTCGGCATACTTTTTCAGTGTTTGTAAATCATAGTCACCAGAAAGGTTTATGTTCATGATCGGAAATGCAGAAATATCAATATCAATAACCTGAGGATCATCCAATAAATTGGTAGGAAGGTCTGGTTTGGCACGGTCTACTGCCTCTTGTACCTGACGTTTCGCTTCTTTTACTTCCACATTGGTTTGAAATTCGATGATCACATTTGAAAAGTCCTGTACCGAGTTTGATGAAACTTTCTTCACTCCAGAAATCGACTTTACCTGCTTTTCAATCTGCCTGGTAACAAGGTTTTCAACATCCGAAGGGGACGCACCAGGATATATTGTAGCGACAAAAATCTGTGGAAAGACTACTTCAGGGAAGTTCTCCTTGGGAAGACTATTATAGGTCATGATCCCAGCCACACAAATAATTGCCGTGGCTACGTAGATGGCTATCTTATTATCAATCGACCAACTGGTCGGTCTAAATTCTTTTTCTATGTCTTGCATATGGTTATCGTTTAAAACTCAGAAAAGTGAATAAGTCTGAATTTTGATTTGTGGTTTTAGATTTTGACAAATTCACCGTCATTCAATCCCTGATAACCTACAGAAATTATTTTATCTCCGGCATTAAGGCCGCTTTTTACTTCGGCCAGGTTATCATATACTCCACCCACTTCAATTATTCTTTTTCGTGCTACTGTATGAGAACCATCTGATTCTACGATGTACACCACTTTTTGTCCATTGATATCCTGCACCAGGTTGATCGGCACACACAATGCCTGTGGTTCTGTTTGGAAAATAACGCGTAATATCGCAGTCATGCTGGGTCTTAAATCTGATGAGTACGGCAATTCAACCTCTACTGGAAATGAACGGGAAAGTACATCGATATTTCGCCCAACAAATGAAACGCGTGCCTCCATTGTTTTGCCCAAATCCGGGAAGTTTACTTGTACCATATTTCCTTTTTTGATGGAGGTAACATAGGCTTCAGAGACTTTTGCTTTTATCTTAAGATCTTCTGTATTGATAACACGGAAGGCAGGAGCACCTGGAGCAGCACTTTCACCTATTTTAATATTAACCGCATCCACAGTACCGTTAATGGGTGACTTAATACGCGACATATCCAGTTGTTCATTCAGTGTAGCTAATCTATTTTCAAGACTCTCTTTGGTATTCTTTGCCTGTAAATATTGAATCTCAGTACCTATTCGCTGATCCCACAAACTCTTTTGACGTTCGTACACTGTTTTAGCAAGTTCCAGTGCGGATTTTGCTTCATCAATAGCATGCATCGTGATGGCATTGTCAATTTCAGCCAACACTTGCCCTTTTACTACGGCCTGTCCTTCTGTGACATACACTGATTGAATTGAGCCCATTGATTTTGCACTTACCAGTATGTTATCTTTTGATTCAACCATTCCCTGTGTTTGCACAAAATACTCAAACTGACGTGGTGCTAATGCAATCACACCAACTTCCTTAGTACGTACCACCACATCCTTCGGATCAGCCGCTGACAATTCTTTTTCCAGGGCAACGATCTCTTTCGTAAGGGCCACTTGTTGTGACTTTAATTTTTCCAATTTGCCCGCTTTATCTTCGGTGCATCCAGTGACCATCAGGGAAGCCGTGATCACTGTTAATATGGTAAATGTGTATATCGATTTCATAGTATGTTTTTAAATGAGGTTTCTAAGTAAGAATTTAATTAGTGTTATCTGTGATCATAGGTAATAGTTTGCCGTAGGCTTTGTCGAGATCAATTTTAGCCACCATAGCATCAAACATCGCGCTGTAGAAATTTGTCTGTGCCTGTCGCAAACTATTCTCTGCATCTATGACTTCAATGTTGGAACCCACACCTTGTTCATACTTTATTTTAGTTACTTGAGCCACTCGGATGGCCAGATCCATGTTGGAGCGCTGGGTTTGTAACGTTTGGATAGCATTTTCAAAAATTAAGGATGCCTGTTTAATCTCCAGATCAATACCATTTTTCAGACTCTTGAACCCGTTATCTACTTTTTGAAGGGCAATCTTTTCCTGCTGAAGTCGATAATGCCGTTGCATCCCTGAAAATATTGGAACAGTTAAGCTTACTCCTAACTGCGAGTAGCTATACCATTTATCAGGGCCCAGTGTACCAGTATCTTCTATCTTTGAATTCGTTGTGAATAAACCTCCTACTTTGGGAGATTGAGTAGAAGCTCCAAGTGTAGCAAAAGCGTTAAGCGATGGCATATAAGCAGCCTTTTGATTTTTAACATTTAAAGCCTGTAATCTTCTGTTCGCATCGAGTACCTGATAATCCGGTCGAAGTTTATAATCCCATCCTTCCTTGTAGTGTTCAAGATTGGTATCCACTTGAACTTCGCTTATGTTACCCACCACTTGCAGTGGCTGATCCATTGGGTAATTCATTTGAAATTTCAATAATTCAATCCCCAATTCATTCAGATTTAAAAATTTGTTCCGCTCTGCAAGAAGATTATTAAGAGTCACCTGGATGCGGTCAACATCAATTGCTTCTGCAAAGCCATTTTGGTTCAATGCTTTTGTGTTTCCAAGTAAGGAATCAACTCGCGCAATATTATTGGCAAATAGCTCGATACGCTCCTTATTAATAAGAACACCGTAATAGGCTTTCATCACCTGCTGAATAATCTGTTCCTTAGTTTGATTACCTGTTTTAACGGCTAACTCCTTATACACCGATGAAGCCTGTAAGCCCACTAAATAGGATCCATTAAAAATCAATTGATTGACCGACATACTTGCACCTCCACTCGATTGTAACTGGAAAAAATTTCGGGCCGCAATAACATCACCATCCTGAATACCCGGCACGCTAGATAAATCACCGAGAAAACCATCTGGCCCAGTATAGGTGGTAAAGAATCGCTGAAGTTTAGGATTATGAACAATGGAAGCACTCCCCGATATTTGAGGAAGACCAATTCCTATGGTTTCTTTCACTTTGGCATCGGCAATCTGTTGATCCAAAACAGCGTTTTGAACGCTAACTGAATTTTTAAGTGCATAATCTATGCATTGATCTAATGTAAAGGACTGCTGCTGGGCCCGTGCTTGCCCTGACAAAAGCAGAACCAACATCAACAACGATAAACTGTAATATTGTTTCATTGGTAATTTAGTTTAATTGGGGGTTGTTATTTCTTTGTATTTCTGATAGAGTTTTCTTCCTTTTTCTGTGCACATGCCATACACAAACAATTCAAAGATTTGAGTTTGCACTTCCACAAAATTGAACTGGTCACGCGGGAACAGCTGGTCATTAAATGCATTCTCGATCATGAGAACACGTGCCGTAGCAATGATGTCTGGGTTAAGATTCGCTCTGAAAAATCCGTCCTTCATACCCTGATTAATATTTCTTACCACGGATTGGCTGATCACTTCAGATTTATGTTGATTATATAAGTTCCACGCTTTGGGATGAAACTTCTGAAGATCGAAAAGCATGGATGGATTGAGACTTTCAAAATCTTTCTTCATGCAAACAGAAATCCGGCTTAATTCTTCCACTGAATTAGCTGAAGTATTCTGAATTTCATCGTATTGCCTGGAGGTACGGGCGAGGTAACGTTCAGACATCCGATAGACAAGTTCATCTTTGTCGGCAAAATGTTGATACAGTGTTTTCTTCGAAACAGAAAGATGTCTGGCAATGTCATCCATAGAAACGCTTCTCACACCATACTTGGTGAAAAGCAATTCAGTGCCTTCTAAAATCTTTTCGCTGATATTGGATTCTTCCATAAGGTGCGCAAAACTATGGAAACTTCTATCATATCCAAAGTTTCCACAGTTTCCTTCAACGCCTCTTTTTGCTGATTGTTCGCTGATTTTATAAAAAAGTTGAAATATTTTCTACGAATATCACTTTCAACCGTTTGCGGTACCCGATTGGGTTTCAGAAGCGGGTGTCTCTTTATAACACCACTTTTCCTTCATTTTCTGTTTCATCCTGTCGCGCTCCTCCGGAGACATACCCGACCATTTTTCCTTCCAGTAATGCTTCCATGGGCCACCACTGTGTGAATTATTACAGTGCCCTTTACTAATCGGCCATAATAAAATTTTTGACAACAATAATATTCCTGCTGTTTGCCAGAACGAAATTACAGGGCCGGCAAACAGAATTGGAACCAGCCAATTCCATAAATATTGAGTACCAGCAATCAACAAATAGACAAATCCTATAAACACTAACACACCCAATGCAATCTTGCCAACCCACATTCCTTTTTTCATAACCTATACATTTTGTTTTACCTAATAATTGTCATTTCATATAACCCAAGCGAACTAATCTCTATCGATCACCTCTTCATAAAATTTTTGTAAACTCTTTCGTAATGCCAGTATCGCATACCTTTTACGGGACAATAAGGTATTAATGGAAATTCCAGTTTCTTCAGAAATCTCTCTGAATCCCTTTTCTTCAATCTCGTTCAAAATAAAAATCGCTCGCTGATCTTCAGGTAAATTGGCTAACGCTTCTGTTATGTGTTCCCAAATGGCTTCACGCAGTAACATGGCCTCCGGACTGTTATCCAAATCCGGTAAAATTTCCTGAAGAGTAAGTGGTGCATCCTCATCCTTACTCGCCAACAACTCAAAGTCAGTGCGCTTCGGACGCGAAGCATCTCTACGATAGCGATCTATTATTTTATTTCTTGCAACACTGTATAACCACGAAGTGACCCGATCAAGCGATTGAATGGTGTTGAACCCTTCAATAAACTGGTAAAATACATCCTGAAGAATATCTTCGGCCTCCTCTATGGTAGATACCCTACTTCGGATAAATCCTAACAACTTATCCTTTTCCTTCACGAAGGTATTTTGCTTTAATTCTTGCATTACCAGGTCCATATTACCATCTGCACGTTATGAATGCATAGACGGAGTACTACGTTAGATTATTTTAACAAAGGTGAAAAAAGTTCGTATAAGTTGATTAGAGCGGTTAATACCTGACCGTTAGCAGTTTAGCCATTGAAATACCAAGGCACCAAGATCAACATAATATTATTTCTGATAAAAATAAAAAGGGAAATGCCTATAAATTTCCCTTCTTTAACTCCTCAACAGCATAATCTGCTGCGCGTGCGGTGAGCGCCATATAGGTAATGGATGGATTCTGATTAGCCGATGAAGTCATACAGGCACCATCGGTGACAAAGACATTTTTTACTTCATGTAATTGATTCCACTTGTTCAAAACGGAATTTTTAGGATCACTTCCCATACGTGCTGTCCCCATTTCATGGATGCATAAACCAGGATAGGCTTTACTGTCATCGAACGTATTAATATTTTTTAAACCGGCACTCTCCAACATTTCTGCTGCACTGTTCATCATGTCTTTGCGCATCGCCAACTCATTCTCTTTCCATTCGCAATCAATGTCAAGTAATGGCAAACCCCATTTATCTTTTCTTTCTAAATTCAATGACACTTTGTTATCATACTCAGGAAGTTGTTCACCCCATGCCCCTAACCACATGCTCCAATCACCCAAACTGGCAGCTTCCATTTTTAAGTCTACTCCGATTTTATCAGAAGCATTAGCCCGTCCACGAGATGCTCCTCCTTGGTAACCGAACCCTCGCACATAGTCATCGCGTTTTGTTTTTGCATCAATATTTCGAAAACGCGGTACATAAATACCATTCGCTCTTCGGCCCGAAAAATAGTTTTCTCTAAAACCATCATGCGTGCCTACTGCACCTACATGATAATGGTGATCCATCAGGTTATGCCCTAACTGTCCGCTGCTGTTTCCCATTCCTTCAGGAAATGCGTCTGAAATGGAATGCAGCAAAATAAAAGTAGAGCCTAGTGTTGAAGCATTCAGAAATATAATTTTTGCGTGATACTCCTCTACACTCTTTGTCTGCGCATCGATGATGCGAACCCCGGTAGCTTTCCTACTGTCTTTGTCATAGATCACTTCTGAAACTACTGAGTTGGGTCTCAACGTTAAATTTCCAGTTGCCCTGGCAGCGGGCAATGTCGCACTATTGCTGCTAAAGTATCCTGCAAAAGGACAACCTCGATCGCACGCATTTCTAAACTGACATGGACCACGATCGGTCAAACCCCTGGTCAGGTTGGCCACTCTTCCGATTATCATTTTTCGTTCAGGGAATGCCGCACTGATGCTTATCGAGAGATGTTGCTCTAAACAATTCATTTCCATGGGTGGTAGAAATTCTCCATCAGGTAATTGAGGCAACCCTTCAACAGAACCACTTACTCCTACAAACTTTTCTACATAGCTGTACCAAGGTGCTATATCCTTATATCTAATCGGCCAATCCACGCCATGTCCATCTTTCACGTTGGCTTCAAAATCCAGATCACTCCAACGATAACACTGGCGGCCCCACGTTAGGCTCCGACCGCCCACCTGATAGCCTCGAATCCAATCGTATGGCTTTACCTGATTGTAGGGATGATCTTTATCATTTACAAAAAAATGACTGTTCGCTTCGTTACAAAAACCTCGCACCTGAATGTATTGCTCTTCGCGCATCCGTTCAGTAATCCTATTGCGATGAGCAAAATCCCAAGGGGCGTAGCTAGCAGTTGGGTAGTCCTTAATATGTTCTACCATTGGGCCCCGCTCGAGAACTAATGTTTTTAATCCCTTTTCGCAAAGTTCTTTAGCCGCCCAACCTCCACTGATACCTGATCCTATTACAATAGCATCATATGTATTTTCTGATTTGGCTTTTAGATTGAGATTGCTCATGGAGTAATAGGAAAAAATTTAATTTACCATTAAAATGAGAAAAAGAAGCGAATTATTTTATTGATTATTAAATAATGAATTGTGAACTGCTGCTTAATTCCATATGCAAAATTGGATAGGGCATACCAAGTCCATCCAATTCAGACCGTGATATTATTTTAAATCCTACGCGCTCATAAAACCCAACAGCCTGTTTATTCTGTTCGTTGACATCTACTTTGGTTACCTGCATTTTATGAAGTGCATGATCAACCAGTAATCTGCCTATACCCTGACTTCTTTCATTTGGATGAATAAAGAGCATTTCAATTTTCTGATCAGCAACTCCTATAAACCCAATTATCTTTTTTTGTTCATTCCTAACGCCACGCAACTCGACAGCTTTCAAATATTCATGAAGGATGAGCGGTTTAAAATAAATGATATCCGCTTCCCTCAGGAAATCATGGGTTGCCCTAACAGAAGCTTCCCATACCTCCACCACTTCTGTATATTCCGATTCAACTATTTCATCGATTTGGTTGATCATAATTAATACCATATTGAATATTCAACAAATATAAAAAAGTAAAATATGAACAGACGGTCTGTCACACCAATAGCATATGACGTGAATTATTTATACTTTTCTAACAGCTGTATACTTTATGGCTGTCATTGATAAACACTCCATTGAATAAATGAATACATCAACAATTTTAATTCTTCCAGTAATCACATTGTTTTTTATTGCATGTTCAAACCCGGATCAGACTGCAGAGCAGAGTTTTCAAGTTGCAGCGAATAAGGGCGCCTTTACGGATAAGCAAGTGGGACTAGGGTTTGAACAATACACAAAAAATTGCGCTTCTTGTCATGGAGCTGATTTATTGGGAACAGAAGGGGGAACCGCTCTTATCGGGAAACGATTTGTTAGCAAATGGCAAGAGAAATCATTAGCTGAATTGTTTGAGTTGACAAAAGCTACTATGCCAAAATCCAATCCTCATTCACTGGATGATCCATCGTATTCTTCTCTATTGGCTTTTATTCTAAATGCCAATGGATTTCCTTCAGGAGATGTCGCATTATCTTCGAAGAAGGAGGAGTTGCAAAATATCTTGATGGGCTTACCTCCTGCCTCGTCAAGGGAAAGCTCACAGTTTATACCAAAGGTGGGTACTATCAATACACGAACAATTGAATCAGAATGGAGACAGCACAGGGGTGATTATGCGAGCACGAACTATTCTTCACTTGATCAAGTCAACGTAGAAAACGTAAAGAATCTGAAAATTACCTGGAGATGGAAGACAGATAATTTTGGATCTAGCCCGGAGTTTTATTTTAAAGCCACACCACTGATGGTGAATGGGGTCTTATTTATTACAGCTGGGCTGAGCAGAACTGTAGCGGCAATTGATG
>JAHEMS010000076.1:7545-10984 GCA_024643595.1 Bacteroidota bacterium | reverse complement strand
GGAAGGAGCGCTGGCCGTGCTGGAAGCAAGCCCTGGTGCGAGGCTGGAGGATGGAACCATGCTGGTCAGTGCCGCTACCATTCCCTATCCCGCTGGTGTGCCAATGAGTCAGCGTGTACGAGCTCAAAGTGCCAGCGCACCAAAAATATTACCACAGGTGGTAGTTTCGGATGAACACTACAATCGGATGTTGCGCCAGGTAAAAGCCGGAAAGAGTTTAAAACTGGAACTGGTTATGGAAACTGAATTCACTCCTGCCTCGCAGGGATTTAATGTGATCGGTGAAATTCCAGGTACTGACCTGAAGGATGAAGTGGTCATGGTAGGCGCCCATCTCGACTCCTGGCATGCTGGTACTGGTGCTACTGATAATGGTGCAGGATCTGCCGTGATGATGGAAACTGTACGCATCATCAAATCACTGGGCAAGCAACCACGAAGAACGATTAGGATTGCCTTATGGGGAGGTGAAGAACAAGGACTACTAGGTTCGCGATCTTACGTGAAACGTACTTTTGGTGAACGCCTCGATAAAAGCGCTCCGTATGATTCCATCGTATTGAAACCAGCGGCACAAAAAATTTCGGTGTATTTCAATATGGATAACGGTACAGGCAAATACCGTGGGGTGTATTTACAGGGTAATGAGGGCGTGCGGAGTATTTTCCGCACCTGGTTGTCGCCATTTGAAAAAATGGGAACATCAACATTGACGCTTCGAAATACGGGAAGTACAGATCATGTTCCGTTTGACGCGATCGGAATACCGGGCTTTCAATTCATCCAAGACCCGATAGAATATTCTACCCGCACGCATCACACGAACATGGATGTGTTTGATAAAACACTGGAAGAAGATTTAAAACACAATGCAGTGGTTACCGCATCCTTTGCGTGGATGGCAGCCAACCGTCAAGGCTTACTGCCCCGAAAATATGCGACTCCTCAAAAAGTTTCATTACAACCGAACCGATAGGAGTATAAAAAAGTTAAACAGCATGCTATTGCCGCAACGCAATACATGCTGTTTTTATTTTCATTCGCTATCGGGAAGCGGTAGGGAGCATATTTCGTATCGCTGAAATTTTCCATCTGCCTTTATGCTGAACGATGATAAAGGAGCTCCACATTTTTCTGTCGGAACCATCCGCGTTTTTTATCTCATATTTTGCGTCGACGATGCCACATTGCGAGTTCAGCAAACGGATTTTATCAATAGTAAGTGTTCTGGTTCCCGGACTGCTGGCAGAACTTCGCAGCATGCCCTGCACGGAAGATTGAATGCCGTTTCTCCATTCTCCAGTGGAAACAAGCTGATCCACATCAGGCATCAATATATTCTTCAGTAACACAGTGTCACGGTTTTCCCGTGCCAGCGAATAGCTATCAATGAGCGAATAAATTTCCTGATTTTGTTTACTCGTTGTGGCGGGCTGTGCCATGATGGAACAGGAAACCATCAGGTTGAAAAAAACAAAAATTATTTTCATGGGTATAAAATGCCTGGTTGTAAGATTAGCGGACATAGGGTTTCATTTTTTATTTTCTTTTACTTTCAGTTCAAACACATCCGGCCGGGCGTAATGGCCAACAGGGTCAAAATCCATTTTGGCTTTGATGATTTCACGATGATCAATTTCGGCGGTAATAATTCCTTCCTGATCATAAAGTGGTCCTGCCAGGTGTTTCCCTAAAGGAGAAATAATGCAGCTGCCACCACTACTCGGTAATGAGGGATGCGTATTGGATAGCTGCGATTTTAAATCATCGGGGTAATGGTCTCGTGTAAGGTATTGATTGCATCCCAAAACAAAACATCTTCCTTCGCAAGCAATGTGCTCCAAGGTGGATTGCCAGGTGCCACGACAATCGGCTGTAGGGGCAAGATAGATTTCAATACCTTGTTGATATAAAGCCATGCGTGCAAGCGGCATATAATTTTCCCAGCAGATCAAGCCGCCCACTTTGCCGAGTGAGGTATCCAGTACATTCAGATCACTTCCATCACCCTCGCCCCATATAATCCGTTCGGCAGCGGTGGGCTTTAATTTACGATGCCGGTGAACAAGCTGACCGGCTGGAGAAAAATATAACAAAGTGCAATATAATGTGTCACTGATGTTATCTTTCTCTGTAACACCAATCGCCAGCCAGGCTTTAGCTTGTTTAGCAGTGCGAGCCAGCACTTCCGTTTCTGGTCCAGGTACGAGGATGGAATTTTCCCAGTAACGAAGAAATAATTCTCTTCCTTCCGGTGTTCGCCCGCCTACTGCGGTGCCGAAGATCAGACCTCGAGGATAACCCGGGATAAATACTTCCGGAAATAAAATAAGTGACGCTTTTTGCTTCGCTGCTTGCGATGCAAGACTTTGGATTTTGTCAACGGTACCGGCCTTGTTAAAGAATTCGGGAGCCGCCTGTACGACTGCGGCTGTGAAAGGGGGTGGGGTTTCCATGCGTTTAGGTTATCGACTTTATGATTTGTTCAATTAAGTTTTTCACTGCAATATTTACAGAATATGGCGTCAGACTCATGTCCTTCCTTAAGACAATGAGGGCAAACTTTGGCGGTGATTTTTGATGACATTTTCTGGTGCATCATTTCTGCTGAAACGATTCCAGTAGGTACAGCGATAATAGCGTATCCCATGATCATAATAATCGAAGCCATAGCTTGTCCAAATGGTGTTTGTGGCGAAATGTCTCCATAACCTACAGTGGTCATAGTAACTACTGCCCAGTAAAGGCTTTTTGGTATACTGGTAAATCCATGTTCGGGCCCTTCGATGAGGTACATAAAAGTTCCGCTGATAATTACCACCGTGGAAATGGTAGTGATGAAGACGATGATTTTATGACGACTTGCACGCAGGGCAGTCATCAGGTTTTGACCTTCGCCTACAAATCTCACTAACTTGAGTATTCGGAAGATTCGCAGTAAGCGAATACTTCGTATGACGAGCAGTGTTTGTGCGCCAGGTATCAATAAGGCGAGATAGGTGGGTAAAATGGAAAGCAGATCAATGATGCCAAAGAAGCTGAAAACATATTTGCGTTTTTCCAGGATGACCGATAGTCGGGCAACATATTCAATTGAAAAAATGAGTGTAAAGAACCATTCAAACCCAATCAGCCAGGCATGAAGCTGAACACTGATGGTCTTCACACTCTCCAGCATGACAACCAGTACGCTTGCCAGAATTGAAATCAGTAATACAATATCAAATAATTTCCCAGCTGCCGTGTCTGCTTCAAATATAATTTGATAGAGTTCTAATCGCCACCCGTGCAATTCCTTTTTTGACTTCATCGGTTATTTTTTTCTTAGGTCATATGAAAAACGCAATTCACCAGCATGGGGTCGAGTACCTATCAGGTTTTCATATCTTCCGGATAAGATACTGGATTATCAAACAAAAGAACAGCGAAATTTAGTAGA
>JAHEMS010000076.1:0-7535 GCA_024643595.1 Bacteroidota bacterium | reverse complement strand
GAAGGTATCGATATGCTATAAAGAGCAAGACTCACCAACCTCTTGCTTTATTTCAAATCCAAGAGTTCGTATATTGGACCTCTCATAATAATTAACCCCAAATTTACATGATCAAGAAAATATTTATTGGATTAGGCGTATTGCTAGGTGTAGTGGTATTAATAGTAGCAGGCTTATTTGGTTATAGCCTATTGTTCCCTAAAAGCCCTCCGACCACCACCGCATTCAGCGATCAGGGACTTGAAATAAACGTTACCTATTCCCAGCCTTCAAAAAGAGGAAGAGTGATTTTTGGTGAAGAAAAGGACGGGGCGTTGCAACCGTATGGTGTGTACTGGCGTCTTGGGGCAAATGCACCAACCGAAATTACATTTAGTAAGAACATCAGCTTTGCCGGAAAGTCAGTGAATGCAGGTACGTATCGCATGTATGCTGTGCCTGGGGCAACCGCATTTGAGGTTTATCTTAACAGCGATATCGGTGGATTCTCCGGGGCTCAAGAACCCGATCACACGAAGGATATTTTAAAGGTTGACATTCCGGTAACATTGTTGCCTTCCAGTACAGAAAAGTTTGTGATTGCTTTTGCCAGCGAAGGGTCAGCGATAAATATGGATATGACCTGGGACATGGTGTCATTGCGCGTACCACTCGCCATTCAATAATAACAGATGGCCTTTTCAAAAAGAAAATGGTTTTTATTCCCATTCTTCATCATCATCTTTCTTGGATTCACGTATTGGCTGATCGGTAAAATTCAATATCGGCTCAATGTAATGGATGTAGAGGAGTATGAGCCGATCTCGACATTGAAAGTGCCAATGCATAATCTCACCCATGCTAAGTTTCCTTTTATTGATGTTCATAATCACCAATGGGTTATGCCTGTGCAAAACCTGGATGATCTGGTGGCGGAAATGGATTCATTAAATATGGGCGTGATGGTCAACTTAAGCGGCTTTCGCGGAAAGGTGCTGGAGTGGTCATTGGAGAATGTGAACAACAATTTTCCAACCCGATTTGTGATTTTTCTTAATATCAATTTCGAGCGACTAGATGATGAAGGCTGGCCGCAAGAAGAATTGAACATGCTGACAGAAGGAGTAAAGCAAGGCGTGAAGGGATTGAAAGTATACAAAGGGTTGGGACTTACAGACAAGGATAATGAAGGACATCGCATCGCCGTTGACGATCCAAGACTTGATCCGATCTGGGCCAAATGTGGTGAGTTGGGAATTCCGGTTTTGATTCACTCCGGTGAACCAAATTCATTTTGGAATCCGAAAGATAAAAACAATGAACGCTGGCTGGAATTAAAGCAGGAACCCAGTCGATATCGTGATCCGCAAAAATATCCTTCGTTTGAATCAATCATGGAAGAGCAGCATCATGTATTCCGCAAACACCCAGAAACAAAATTCATCAATGCACACCTTGGCTGGTATGGCAATGACCTGGAGCGATTGGGGAAATTAATGGATGAGCTGCCGAATATGTATACCGAATTAGGAGCTGTGTTGGCTGAGTTGGGACGCCAACCAAAATTTGCCCGTAACTGGCTTATTAAATACCAGGATCGTGTGATGTTTGGAAAAGACACGTATAAAAAAGAGGAATATTACACCTACTTCCGGGTGTTGGAAACCGGTGATGAATATTTTGATTATTACCGCAAACGTCACGCTCATTGGAAGATGTATGGATTAGAGTTACCGGATTCTGTCTTGAGAAAGATCTATTATAAAAATGCGATGCATGTAATTCCGGGAATTGACAAGAGTTTATTCTTAACATCAGAAAAATAGTTGTTATCTGTGCTTGACCGTGGGATTCAAGAAAAAAATGACTTGCTTATGAAAATCAGAAATCAATGGTTATGGATCATTTTCTTAATGATAGTGGTCAATAATCTCAGCGCTCAATCCGATTTGCAAAGGCCAAATATCCTATGGATATCCGTAGAAGATATCGGCCCGTTGTTGGAAGCTTATGGCGATAAAAGTATCAAGACTCCAAATATCGATCGACTGGCCAAGGAAGGAATTACTTTTACCAACGCATTCTCGACGGCAGGAGTATGCGCTCCCAGCCGGAGTTCCATCATTACAGGCATGTACCCGGCCAGCATTGGAGCGCACAACATGCGAACCGGACCACACTATGCCTATCGTGAACCGGAAGCGGAAACGTATAAGACCTATCATGAATTGAAAGATATACGAGGAAGAAATGTTCCTGAATATGCGACTGTCCCACCGCCCTATGTAAAAGTTTTCACGGAATATTTACGGGCGGCAGGTTACTACACCTCCAATGCCGCGAAGACGGATTACCAGTTCAACTCACCCATCACGGCCTGGGATGAAATTGGTAAGGAGGCACATTATAAAAACAGGAGTAAAGACCAGCCATTTTTCGCGGTATTCAATCATGAGATAACGCATGAGTCAAGAGTCTTTATGAAGAAAAATGATCCTATGCTGGCCGACAAACAAAACATTCGCATTCCTGACTATTTTCCTGATCTTCCCGTAGTGCGTCAGGATGTAGGGCGGGTCTATTCCAATATCATTGAACTGGATCAACAAGTCGGTAAATTATTGGATGAATTAAAAGCAGCTGGATTGCTGGAGAAAACCATTATCTTTTTCTGGTCGGATCATGGCGGGCCGTTGCTTAGACAAAAACGCGCGGTGGGTAATTCGGGTTTGCGGGTTCCATTGATCGTGCGGATGCCCAATGGTATGCAGGCTGGCAGTAAAGTAGATGACATAGTCTCCTTGATGGACCTGGCTCCAACGGTATTATCGCTGGCAGGCATCAAGCCACCTGATTATATGCAGGCTAAAGCTTTTCTTGGGCCCTACAAAGCGAAGATACCTCGGCAATATGCCTTTGGATCGGCTGATCGATTTGATGAAGCGGTTGATATGAGTCGCTCCGTGTTGGATGGTCAATTCGTTTATATCCGGAATTTCCGACCAGAGCTCCCATTGATTTACCGAAATAAATACCGCGAACAGATTGATATGACAAGCACCCTTATTGAAATGGATCAGCAAGGACAACTCACCGGTGACGCGGCTTACATTTTCATGAAGACAAAACAGGAGGAAGAATTATATGATACCAAGATCGACCCCTATGAAATTCACAACCTGGCCAATGACCCGGCCCATCAAACAAAATTAATAGAACTCCGAGTGGCGTTAAGTAACTGGCAACTTGATGTGAGAGATTTGGGTTTTATTCCCGAATATGACTTAGTGAATATGATGTGGCCGGGCATGATTCAGCCAGCGACAGATTTGGTTGCTTTTAAAAAAGAACAAGGTAAACTGTTGCTTACCTGCTCAACAGACGGTGCCAGCATTGCTTATCAGGTGGATAGCGAAATCGGAGGAAAGCGATGGAGATTGTATCATCAGCCACTACTTCCCGGATCGTATAAAAGGATAGCTGCAAGGGCGGTTAGGATCGGATTTAAGACATCGTTGATTTCTTATTTTGAATAGTTTTACCGGAAGTTTATAAGGCATGCCACACCACTTATCGAAGTAATAACTACATTGGACTCTTAATATATTATTTTATGAATCACTTTTTGAGATACCGTTTGCTGGTCATTTTATTGCTGGCTTTATCCCTTCAAGGATACACTCAATCGAATACATCTTCCGCTCACATAAACCATGTCGCGATCTTTGTTAAAAACCTGACCGTAACAAAAGCTTTTTATGAAAACATCGTGGGGTTGGATACCATCCCAGAACCCTTTCATGATGGCAAGCATGCCTGGTATAATCTTGGCCCTGGAGTGTCCATGCATGTCATAGAAGGAGCGTCAAAAAAAAAGGAATATTATAAAAATCAACACACCTGTCTGAGCGTAACATCTGTGGATGATTTTGTAGACTTACTGAAGAAGAATAAGATCACCTTTGAAGATGTGAAAGGGAATAAGAATGTGTATAGCAACCGCGTAGATGGTGTAAAGCAACTCTGGCTGCAGGATCCAGATGGATATTGGCTGGAAATCAATGATGCGAGGGACTAAATGGATTGCACCCCGTTTACATTAAGCGGAAAAACTCAATGAATTCAGGAAAACAGATTCAACCTTCTCGACAATCTTACCATCTTTTTCAGAAGCATCCCGGGCTGCGATCCATATAGGATCATTGCGAAAGGCAGTCCATGATTTAACGGCGTCTTCTTCGCTCTTGTGGGCGAGCAGGTAAACCAGTTTGGATTGCCCATCTTTTTCAATGCTGGTAAAGTACACCACATTTCGCATGTGGTGCTTTTCGAAAAGTTTCAATGTATGATCTTTGAAACGGGCGATCAGGTTAGGCAACCTATCCGGGAAACAGGTATAGGTACGCAATTCGAATACGCGCTGTTGACCAGATGGAGGAGTATTGATTTCGGATAAAATATCAGAAGCATTCATAAACACTGGGTAACGGATTCAATCACTAAAGGATTTTCCACTCACTTATTTGATTAATGAATATGTTCAGGGCTTGCGGGTAAAACAATAGGCAGTAGAGCATTCCAAATAAGGCGCCATATAAATGGGCATCATGGTTAATGCCATCTTTTGATTTTTTTGAACTGTAAAAAGAATACGCCAGGTAGCCTAGTCCTAAGACGACTCCCGGAAAACAGAACACACCATACAGACAGATTTTTCGCAACGGTAAAAAAAGAATGCAGGCAAAAACCACGGCAGACACGGCACCTGACGCGCCCAGCGAATTGTACGTTGAGTTTTTCTTGTGCTTTAGAACCGTAGGAATATCAGATACGACTATGCCGAGAAGATAGAGAATAATAAAGTGGACACTACCGAGACTGCCGAAAATTTCTTTGAAGATGGATTCCAGCTGACTTCCAAAAAAATAGAATGTGAACATATTAAAAATCAAATGCATATGATCGCGGTGAATAAAACCGGAGCTGATCAGGCGGTAATATTGTCCGTGAGAAATAACCTCATACGGGTTCATCATCAGGCTATTTAGCAGACTCGGCTTTTGCATCGTGTAAAGGCTAATCCCCGTCGTGATGATGATAATAGCAATGGTTATATTAAATTCCATACGGAAAAATACGCTATTACAATGAATTTAATTGAAGGCAGGACTTGTATTATCGAGGGCCTGTTGTACTTCATTCACGTTAATTCTGGGTGGCATTAGTTTATACACTACCGGCGTGACCACCCGTGAAAGTAAAGTTGAACTGATCAGTCCGCCAATCAACACAATGGCTAATGGTGAGATCAATGGGTTAGTTGAAATCGCGATCGGCATTAGCCCTCCGATTGCGGTCATTGAGGTTAGTATAATCGGCAGGAAACGTACTTCACCGGCTTCCCGAATGGCTTCTTCGAGGGACTTACCTTGCTCCCGAAGTTGATTGGTAAAATCAACAAGTAAAATGGTGTTCTTCACCTCAATCCCGGCAAGGGCAATTAATCCAACAATGGCAACAAACGAGAGCGAATTTCCTGTAATCAGCAAGGCTATAACAGCACCAACAATACCTAATGGAATTACGGATAATACAATCAGCGTACTCTTGAAGGTTCCGAATTCGAGAATAAGTACAGCGATGAATAAGAAGATAGTAACGATGATTACTTTTTCAAATCCTCCAAATGATTTCTGGCGGCTTTCCACTTCACCGCCCATGCCATAAGAATATCCATCAGGTAAGTCCATTGCTTCCATGTTGGCAATGACATCATTAACGACATTACTAACCAGAAAGTCTTTGTCTACATAGGCCGTAACCGATACGGTTCTGATTTTATCAAAGTGATTAATGTTCAGGGGTGATGCCTCTAATTTCAAATTGGCTACCTGAGTGAGCGGTATGGCGCGGCCTTGTTGATTATTCACATACAGGTTATCAAAAGCTTCCAGTGTAGAACTGCCAGGGCTACCTTTCGTAAGGAGAATTTCCACATCGTCGCCCTTTTCGTCTGAGAATTTACCAATGTTTAATCCGGCTATGGCCAATCGCACAGTTCGGTCAATAGTTATCGTGGATATTCCCAGCATTTGTGCTTTTTCCTTATTGATATCAACTTTAATGTCCGACTTCAAATGGGTTACAGGGTTGTTGATATAAATCGTTCCTTTGGTTTGCCGGAGCATATTCTCCACCCGAGAGGCAAGCGACCGCAGCGAGTCAAGGTTGTCACCAAAAAGACGTACTTCTAAAGGCGCATTAATCGGAGGGCCCTGTTCAAAGTTTTTCACTTCCACTTTAGCACCTGGATAGGGTGTCCATTTAGATCGCAATTCTTCAATGAGTTGTAATTTTTCGTGGGTTGACGTATGTTCATTTAATTGTACAAAAAGTTGTGTGAAGTCGGTGCGTTCGTTCTCAGGAATCACATTGTAATAAATTCGTGGATTCCCTTTTCCAACATTCGTGGCGAAGTAAGCAATCTGTGAATGATTACTTAACTCATCTTCTATCTTTCGTGTAATGCTGTCGGTATAGTTTAGGTTAGATTGTAGAGGTGTTGTAATCTCCACCAGGAACTGTGGCTTTTCGCTGGCGGGAAATAAACTGAACCCGATTACAGGAAAAAGTTGCAAGGAGAATACAAAAATCACAGCGGCAACGGCAATAGTCCACCAGGGTTTGGCTAATGCTTTGTCCAGCAATTTGCTATAACTTCCGTGAATTAGTTTTTTCAATCCACGCATAAACATATTCCCATCCGGGTGACCATGTTTTTCTTTCAGCAAACGACTGGAAAGAAATGGAATGATGGTGAGTGAAACAACCATGGATGCCAGCACCGAGGTGATCACCCCCATCGGAAGACTTCTGATGAATTCACCGGAGCCTTCGGGTAAAAATACCAGAGGAAGGAAGGCGATAATCAAGGTGGCTGTGCAACCCACTACCGCTAAGCCAATTTGTTGAGTGGCCTTAAGTGTTGCTTCCAGTCTTGAATGTCCATCACGCATCCATCGTTCAATATTTTCAACCACAACAATGCTATCATCAACCAGTAGCCCAAGCGCAACCACTAATCCGACAATACTGAGTTGGTTCAAACTATAGCCAAGCAGATTCATCAATACAATGCCAATGGCCAACGAAAGGGGTATAGAGATCATTACGATAATGGCCGCCCGTTGCCCTAATGGCAATAATGTAATGGCTACCAACAGTATCGCGATAGCAAAATCAATACCGAGTCCGCTTAAACGCTTATTCACATTGTCAGCCTGATCGAAGTGGTGTACCAGGTCGATATTAGCGGGTAATTTATTTTTGAATTGTTCAATAACCGGCAGATAATGCTGTTGTGTTTTGGTGATATTTTCACCTTGCTTTTGTGCCGCTGTTATGAACACACTACGATAGCCGTTTAGTCGCGTAATATGGGTGTCCTCTTTATAGGTATTATAAACGTCAGCCACATCCCCCAACACAATATTTTTATTGTTGGAAGAATAGATAATGGTGTTTTTGATTTCATCAATATTCACGTAGTTACCACT
>JAHEMS010000500.1 GCA_024643595.1 Bacteroidota bacterium | reverse complement strand
CAATGCCATCGAAAGTGACTGTCCAATTTTTAACGTCTGACTTTTCCTGGGGATATGCCTGGCTATAAATGAAAAAAACAAGAAGTGCTGGAATCCTGGTGAGCATTGATGCTGGATGCGTTTTTAGTGTTCTCAAATGGATAAACCGGGTTTACCACTTAAAATTATAATATAATGCTTTAAATAAAAGCGATTTTCTAATAATCAGTTATTGTGTTTCTTATTGATGAAAGTTTAAAATCCTTTAATCACACGTTAATGATTTGTACCATCTTAAAAAATATATTATGACCAACATGCAGAAGTTGTTTTGCTTACTTTTCTTTCTCTTCCTGTTCCAGGTTGAGGCTTCGGCCCAGGGGGAATCAAACAATGTGTTACCGGTAAGAGGGTTTTCTATTGCCGCACCGAAGACCAATGAAGTTGACCGTTTTGTAAAGTTCATCAATGAAGAACTGGCGCCCAAAGGAATAAACGTTCTCGTGCTGCGCGTGGATTATAATTATGAGTACCAGAGTTATCCTCAACTGAGGGATTCCACGGTGCTGACGAAGGCGGACGTCAAGAAAATGGTGGATGCCTGTGCGAAGAAGAAAATAAGAATTGTTCCCCAGGTAAACTTATTGGGGCATCAGTCATGGGCCAAAAAGGTGGTTGGGTTGTTAAGAGTATTTCCAGAGTTCGATGAGACACCTCATGTGAAGATGCCTGAGAAATATGTATGGCCCAATGCAGATGGCCTGTATTGCAAGAGCTATTGCCCCTTGCATCCGGACGTGCACAAAGTTGTATTTGCAGTTATTGATGAGATATGCGATGCTTTCCAAACGGATGCCTTTCATGCAGGAATGGATGAAGTATTCTATATCGGTGATGATAAATGTCCCCGGTGTGGGGGTCGTGATAAGGCCGAACTGTTTGCCGGCGAAGTGAGAACAATCCGTGACCACCTGGCCTTAAAGAACAGGGAGTTGTGGATCTGGGGAGATCGGTTGCTCGATGGCAAAGCTACAGGCATGGGCATGTGGGAAGCCAGCATGAACAATACCCATCGCGCCATTGACATGGTTCCTAAAGATGTGGTGATCTGTGATTGGCATTATGAAAGACCCGATCAGTCAGCTGTCTATTTTGCCATGAAAGGATTCAAAGTGCTGACCTGCCCCTGGAGAAGACCAGACGTTACCACCGCCCAGGTAGAAGACATGGTGAAATACAGAAAGTACGCGACTAATGGAATGAAAGACCGGTATTACGGAATTATGCAAACCGTTTGGATGGGATGTGGATCATTCATGGATGGATACTACGGATTGGCAGTGGAAATGTCGGACAGGAACAAAGAGCTGGCGGCTAAATCTATTTCGGATTGGGATTCATTCCGGGCTATGATTAAGAAGATTGATGAATTGAATAATGCGGCTAAATAAGTTCGGACACCAGCTAATTGCCAGATTTTGAGGAGATATTTCATCATCGTCCTGTCTGCCTTTATTACATTTTCGGTGACAGCTCAAACCAGCAAGCCCATCGATAAGAAGGCGACTCGTGAAACCAAACGACTGTACAAAAACCTGAAGTCGCTTTCAAGGGATCACATCCTGTTTGGCCATCAGCACGCAACTGAATATGGACACGGTTGGTCGGGAGACGAAGATCGTTCTGATGTGAAGTCTGTGACCGGATCGCATCCTGCAGTGATTGGTGTGGATGTGATGGGATTTACAGCACCGGAGGAAATAGCGATAAAAATAAGGGAAGGTCTAAAAAAGACAGTTGAGGATACCTACAACCGGGGAGGAGTGACCACGGTTGCCTGGCATTTTTCCAATCCCGTTTCACGTGGTGGTTTTAACTGGCGGGATTCCATTTCACTGCCCGCGGTAAAGTACATTATACCTGGAGGTGAGGCCCATGAGAAATATAAATCCATTCTAAACAATTTGGGCGATTGGGCAAAAAGCCTGAGCGGCAAGGATGGAAAATCAGTGCCAGTCATCTTCAGGCCCTATCATGAATTTGATGGCGGCTGGTTCTGGTGGGGGAAGCCGCATTGCACCCGCGAGGAGTTTATTTCTCTGTGGCAGTTTACGGTTTCGTACCTGCGCGATTCATTGGGCGTTCATAATTTTCTCTATGCGTTCTCGCCTGATAATAAGTATATCAACGAACAGCAATACCTGGAGCGCTACCCGGGTGATGAATGGGTAGATATGGTAGGGATGGATAACTATGGGGATATGGGGCGTAATCGCTATGCATTGGATACGGCAGCCCTAAAACTAAAAGTAGTTTCCGATTACGCTAAACGCACCGGCAAGTTGGCTGCCTTCACTGAGACTGGATTAGAGTCAATACCAAACACGACATGGTGGACGGAAACATTGTTGAAAGTATTGAAGTGGTATGACATTGAACTCTCCTATGTGCTGGTGTGGAGAAATGATGTCAAAAGTCCGACTCATTATTACGCACCTTATCCCGGTCAGGTGAGCGTACCCGATTTTATGAAATTCTATGAGGCGCCATATACCTTGTTTGAAAGCAATTTAAATGGCATCTATAAAAGGAAGGTGAAGTTTAAATAATCACGGTGTTATGAAAAGAAGAGAATTTATTAAGACCACGGGATTGTCTGCAACTGCGATGAGTCTTGCAATAAGCGACTCCTTTGCCGGTTTTGAAAAAGCAAAGCCGAAAGTACCAAAGTGGAAAGGATTCAATTTGTTGGATTTCTTCAGGCCCAATTCCATGACGCAAGGCAATAAAACTACGGAAGAGCATTTTAAATGGATGCATGACTGGGGATTTGATTTTGTGCGGATACCCATGTCATATCCCAGTTACCTGAAGTTTGACAGAAGCAGGAATATATTACCGGAGGAAGTCTATAACATCGATGAAGAGGCCGTGGATAAAATTGACAACCTTGTGCAAATGGCCCATAA
>JAHEMS010000499.1 GCA_024643595.1 Bacteroidota bacterium | reverse complement strand
CATGAAGTCGGTGATAAAGAAACCAATCTGTTTACTGACGGTGATCTTTCGATATTGGGCGCGAGCCCGGGCTACTATTCCACTTATGCGGGCCAGGTACGTAGCGAGTATAGTATTTTTCCTGACGATGTTTATAATCCTGGTCGTAAAAAAGTGCTGCAGCATTTTCTGAACATGCCGCGCATTTTTAAGACTGATGAGTTCTCCAATCGTTATGAAACAGCCGCCCGATTTAATCTTCAAAACGAATTGAGTCAATTATAAGCAAGACTCAAGACGCGAATGAATCCACGTTAAGGAAATAGTAAGTCACACTTCGACCCCGATACATCGGGGAGTGTGACGAAAATTATTCAGGCAGGCGACATCAAAAATGTGATCATGATGGAGATCATTGCAATTCAATTACAGATCTGGTTATTTCAAAGGGCATAATCTTATACAAACCAGTGAGAAGAACAGTCAGAATAATTTTTCTTTTGATACTGGTTACTCCCTATTGTTTAGTGGCCCAGGATGATAGTGAACATAAGAGATTCTACGTCGGTTTGGAAATGGGGTCTGGTTGGTTAGCATTATCACAAAATAATTTGTCCACAGAAACAACCGCCCGCTATGCACTTGGATTCTATGGTGGTTATCAACCGCTTCGTAGTCTTCGCATCGGGATTAATTTAGGAGGTTGGTTAATACAACCCTTTAACTATTCCGATCCGGCAAAAGGAGTGAGCGTATCACACACCAGCGCACAGATAATGGTACTTCCCCTGAAACATTTTCCGCTTTTTATGAACTTGCAATTCGGTCGTTCGGTCTACACGAATCATCACCCTGACAGATATAATGCAAAAGGCACCGCCCTGAAAGTAGGTATGGGCTATGAATTGAAAATAAATACACACTTGGTGCTTCCCATCTCCATCAATTATGGCAATGGAAAATTTAGTGATATTCAATTACCTGGTGTATCCTATGTTAATCAACATTATGAGGTGATGGAATTACTGTTGGGAATCACTTTCCGGTAATCCATTTTACGATCATTTAATTATTATTCCATGTTACCGCAATCTTACTTTCTACCAGTGCCGGCAGTTTTACAAATCCGTTAGCTGAAGTATTGATTGAATAGGGCTGGCCATTGATGAGTACCTCATCAACCTTGGCATCGAGCTCTTCAATGGGTAAAGGATAAAGTATTTCTCCCTCCTTGCTCCTGGTAATTTTAAAGTATAAGGTCATGGGTTGTCTGTTTATCCAGCACGAAAGATAAAGTGAATTCAACAGGGCAAGTTCGATATTGTGATACGATGATTTGAACTGATTGGCTTTGCGGTCATCTTTCACCGCTCCCTTTTCGGTCACACTCAAATACGAGTCGCCCCTACCCTTGTCCATAAAAAAACTATCCCAGAAGTGCGCTCCCTGGCGAAACGCGTTCACATAATCTTGATCAGGATAAAGCCGGGCAAGACAAAGATCAAACATCTGGCCATAAGCCTGTACCCACCAATGCGTGTAGTCGCTGTGTGTCTCAGGTCGTTGATTGCCGATGGTGGCATACCACACTCCATGATTGGTGTTAAACCCATACCGATGAATCCGATCCGCCAGTGTTTTAGACTGGATGAGGTAATCCTTCCGTTGATTGATCAGATATAATCGCGATAAGGTCCAGGCCACCTCAATGTTATGTCCGATATTGATTTCTGTTTCGTCTGCTATCCTTTCTTGATAGTTCAAGTCTTTGTCGAATGCTTCGAGTATCCATCCTGTATTCGGATCTGCCATCTTCCTGGTAATGATATCCATTATCCGTTCGGACTGTTCCAGGTACTTTTTATCACGGGTAACCAGGTAGAGATACAACAGGTAACCTGATGAGGGTGCCAGTTGTGAACTAATGGTTTTAACCTCATTGACAAGCGACCAGTCCTGAGTAAGGTTATCGAAGTAACCTCCGTTTTCATGGTCCCAGACTTTTTCTTCCAGCAAATCATTTGATTGGTCAATGTAGTTTCGCACGTCCTGGTCGTGGGTAACAAAATAATATAGCGTAAGTCCTGTGATCACATAGAGCTGTACAAAGGTTGATTTGCTTGAGCGCAGAACAGTTCCGTTGGGGCTCAACGCATCATACCATCCTCCAAATTTATTATCCCACGCATTTTGTAACAGGTAATCTTTCAGCTTACGCGCCATAACAATATAGTGCTCATCGCCACTCATCAGGTAGCCAACCGAATAGCTGAATAAATGCCGGGCGATCATACTGGGGAATCGCACGGTGTCATTAACGGGTTGCCAGCTGACGTCAAGCGTACTGTAAAAAGATCCGTTGACAGAATCTATAAGATGGTCGGTCCAGTAGGGTAAAATATCCTTCAACGCCTGATGGTTCCAATAGGCAGGTTGCAAGAATGGATCCGCATCTGGATTTGTTTGCAACTTATTGCATGAGGTATATAAAAGTGTGGGGAGAAAAATCAGGATGACTTTCGTGAATTGCATATAAGTAAGGTTACCAGATACTCCATCGTATGTTCAACATATTATGTTAATGGTTTATTGACATCTGGATGGAAATACTTCCTTAAGGCCCGACATGGGAATTCGCTATTCCCAAATTTGGAAAATAATAATCACTAATCCCTTTTATCATCGCTGAAAAGTACATTTTCAAAGCGGCACAATAATTCGATAGTAGTTATCCAAAATACAACTACTATGAAAGCAGACCAAAAAAGAAAGCAGAATTCGGAAAGCGTATCAAAGTTTAAAGCATTCATCAGAAATATTATTGAATCATTTATCAGGAAGACCGATTCAGAAAAACGTTCGGAAATTTTCGGTACGGATCCTTTCCGGAATTAGCAATTCCAGAATCAAGCTTTGTGGTCCTTTGTGTCCACTTAAAAATCAGCAATAACCATCCGAAGTTCGTTCAG
>JAHEMS010000498.1 GCA_024643595.1 Bacteroidota bacterium | reverse complement strand
CCTGGGGAAGTGTATTGGTATTATCAAAGAAAAATGCTCCCTGTGCATTGGCACGGGCAGTATCCTTCAAATAAGTTTGTTCACCATAATAGTGACCCAGGTATACGGTCGTATCTTTCCATCCCTTTATTTTAAAATCAATTTTGTATCCGGATTGTGCATGTGTAACCAATGCGGAAATCCAAAAAAGCAAAACAATTGACAGACGCATGCTTCGTTAAGTTTAATTATGACACAAATTTCTAAAATTCAAGCTTACTTGCAATTGCAATTAATGGGCCAAATATGAATAAAGTAATCGGTCTATTTACTCAATTAATTGTTAAATCATAGCTGTATGCACTGTCAACTTTTAAATTTACTTTTGCAGCGCTGAAAAAATGTCATTACAAGTTTTAAATCTTACCAAATACTATGGACAACAAAAGGCTGTCAATGGGATAACTTTTGATATAGGTGAAGGTGAAATTGTAGGCTTTTTGGGACCTAATGGTGCTGGTAAATCGACGACAATGAAAATAGCTACCGGATATTTACCACCAAGTTCGGGTACTGTAATTGTGAATGGATTTGATGTTTTGGATCACTCATTACAAGTAAGACAAATTACCGGATATTTGCCTGAAAATAATCCCTTATATCTTGATATGTATGTACATGAGTATCTCCATTTCGTTGGAAGGGTTTATGACATGCCATCAAAAGGGCTTAACTACAAGATTTCAGAAATCATAGAGCTTTGTGGACTTGGCCGGGAACAAAATAAATTGATTGAAGAATTATCAAAAGGTTATCGGCAACGGGTAGGTATTGCACAATCTTTGATACACGATCCTGCAGTATTAATCCTGGATGAGCCAACCTCTGGGTTGGATCCTAATCAGATTTTGGAGATCCGCAAGTTGATAAAGGAAATAAGTACCAATAAAACGGTAATTTTTTCCACGCATATATTGCAGGAAGTTCAGGCATTGTGTGACCGTGTGATTGTTATCAATCGAGGTGAAATAGTTGCTGATGATACTGTTGAAAACCTAACCCGTACGAAATCAAATTCAGTGGCTATAATCATAGAATTTACCGACTACGTTGACGAAGAACTACTCAAATTATTACCGGGCATCAATAAGCTAACCAGGATTAATGCATCACAATTTATTTTGGAACCAGTAGCAGGTGTGGATTTAAGAGCGGAAGTGTTTCGTTTCGCAACGGAGTATTCTTTATCTCTGGTTGGGTTGCGCCAGCAGGAAAACTCATTGGAAGATATTTTCAAGCAATTAACAATTAATTGATAGGCATGCTTCAAGTGTTTAAAAAAGAGTTGAATAACTTTTTAAATTCATTGATTGCATATATCGTGATCGGAGTATTCCTTACCAGTGTTGGTTTGATGATGTGGGTTTTCACAGACACATCCGTTCTTGATTATGGATTTGCTGATATGGATACACTTTTTTCATTGGGTCCATATGTTTTTATCTTTTTGATACCGGCAATTACGATGAAGAGTTTTGCGGAAGAGAAAAAAATGGGAACCATGGAACTCCTGCTTACAAAACCGCTAAGTGATTGGCAAATTGTAATTGGAAAATTTTTGGCCGCATTTTCCCTGGTGATCTTTTCATTAATTCCTTCGTTAATTTATTACTACTCCATTTACAAATTGGGAAATCCGATTGGTAACATTGATTCTGCAGGCGTGGCAGGTTCATACGTAGGGCTATTATGTCTTTCTCTGGTGTTTTGTTCGATTGGGTTATTGTCGTCTTCCATCACTACCAATCAAATAGTCTCTTTTATCTTGGCGGCATTTCTATCGTTTATATTTTATACAGGATTTGATTCGCTATCGGCACTGGCTGGAAATGCGGCACTGTTGATTAAACAATTGGGAATCCTATATCATTATGAGTCCTTGAGCCGGGGTGTTATAGATAGTCGCAGTATTACTTATTTTGCAAGCCTGGCAGGGCTAATATTGTTGGGGACCAAAACAGTAATTAGTAGTCGACGATGGTAAATGGGTGGAGACATAATAAGAAGATTGGGGATTTACTGGTATTTACCAATGCTCTTTTGTTTGTACTCATTCTTAACACATTAAGCGCAGCGTATTTTTTTAGGGTAGACCTCACCGATGAAAAGCGATACACCATAAAACCTCAAACCAAATTGCTGCTTAAAAATCTGGATGATGCAGTTTATATAGAAGTGTTTTTGGAAGGCGAGTTGAATCCAGGGTTTGAGAGATTTAGGAAATCCATTCGCGAAACACTTGAAGAATTTAGAATCTATTCTGATAATCGCATTCAATATACTTTTACTGATCCCAATTTGGCAATAGGGGCAAAAGCCCGGAATGAATTTATTGCAGATCTTAATTCCAAAGGAATTGCTCCTCGCAATGTTATTGAAAATAAAGATGGTGAGCGTATTGAAAAGTTAGTTTTCCCTGGAGCTCTCATTTCCTATGGGGGCATGGAGACGGGAATTATGCTGCTTAAGGGAAATGCCATGCAGGGTTCACAGCAGGTCCTCAATCAAGCTATTGAAGGAATTGAATTTGAACTTGCCAATGCCATACAAAAGTTAACGAATACGGATCGAAAGAGAATAGGATTTGTTACCGGACATGGGGAATTAAGGGGATTACCAATTGCCAGTTTTGAAAACTCGCTTCAAGAACAATATGAATTGAGTACCGTAAAATTAACTGACAAGGATGCATTATCAGATGTGGACGCCTTGATTATTGCCAAACCCACATCTTCGTTTTCAAATGTCGATAAATTCAATCTCGATCAGTTCCTCATCAGGGGAGGCCGTCTCTTATTACTTCTGGATAGACTGGATGCAATGATGGACAGTGCGTCATCTGAAAATTATTTTGCATTTCCTTATGATATAAATCTCGATGATCAGCTGTTTAAATACGGTATTCGCAT
>JAHEMS010000075.1 GCA_024643595.1 Bacteroidota bacterium | reverse complement strand
TGCCAGTGTGGGGGATCAACCTCTCAGTTCCCCTAATGATCATCGTCTTGGTGGGCCGTTACCCCGCCAACTAACTAATCATGCGCATGCTCATCCTCAACCACCGTAGTTTTAATCACTGCCTGATGCCAGACCATGATCTTACGGAGTGTTAATTCCCCTTTCGGGGAGCTATTCTCCTGTTGAGGGCAGATTGCATACGTGTTACGCACCCTTACGACACTCTAGGACTCTTATTGCTAAAAATCTTACCGTTCGTCTTGCATGTATTAGGCCTGCCGCTAGCGTTCATCCTGAGCCAGGATCAAACTCTCCATAGTATTTTCTTCAGCACCAAACTCAGGATCACTCCCTCATTTAATACCAGCCTCGCCGTTCAGCCCTCTTGCGAAAACTCAAACCCTCAGCCTATGTCATTTAATCCTCGGTCCTCATTAACTTTTTATGTCCTCCGATGCATCACTGCAACGAAGATTAAAGAATCAACTCAGCTGCACCCTCTATCGAGTGCAACTGGGTCCGCTATCAATCTCCATTCATTCAAAGAACGTTTGTAAAATCAGCTTAAGCTGAACTTAAATCGTGGTTAAAAACCTTTAAATAACTCCGATTTGCCACCTCAGAGCCCCTTGTTTCGTTTTGGGAGTGCAAATGTAGAATCAATAATTGCAGAATGCAAATGGAGTCTAACTATTTTTTTAAGAAGGCAATTATTTTAGGATCGTCTGAGACCTATCCGGCCCAACCGAAATAACTGTAATTGGTACTTCAAGGAACTTCTCAAGGTAAAGAATGTATTCTTGTAACTCCTTAGGCATATTCTGGTTCGTGATCCCCTCCAGTGAAGTATTCCATCCTTTTAACTCGGTATATACTGGTGTAATTTTTTGAGTAATGTATTCATAGGGTAGCGCTTCGGTGATTGTACCGTCACTTAACTTATAGTGTGTACAAACCTTAATTATTGGAAAAGCATTCAACACATCAGCCTTCATCATAAGTAGTTGAGTAACCCCATTAATCATAATGGAGTACTTGAGTGAAGGCAAATCAATCCAACCACATCTGCGTGGCCGCCCTGTAGTTGATCCAAACTCGTTTCCCTGCTTTCGCATTTTTTCACCTTCCTCATCTAACAATTCTGTAGGAAATGGACCGCTACCCACTCGAGTACTATATGCTTTAAATATTCCAAACACTTCCCCAATTCGACTTGGCGCAATGCCTAAACCTGTGCAAGCCCCAGCAGTTACGGTATTGGAACTTGTTACAAAAGGATAACTTCCAAAATCAATATCGAGGAGAGATCCTTGGGCGCCTTCCGCCAATATGGTAGATCCCTTTTTTAATTGATCATTTATAAAGTACTCACTATCAATCAAATTAAATTGCTTTAGGAAATTAACTGAATCAAAAAATTGAGCTTCTAACTCGGGCCAGTTAAATTCAATATGATGACCCTTTAAAATTTCAAAATGGGTATCCACCAATTTTTTGAATTTGTGGCTGAAGTTATCTAACAGAACATCCCCAACCCTTAGTCCCTGCCGACCAATTTTATCCTGATAAGAAGGACCGATACCCTTTAATGTAGAGCCTATCTTATCATCACCTTTTGCTTTCTCATAGGCTTGGTCAAGCAGTCGATGGGTGGGTACAATTAATGTGGCTTTCTTCGAAATAAATAAGTTTGCCTTTACATTGAGATTATATTTACTCAATTTCTCGATCTCACCTTTAAATACAATCGGGTCAAGTACAACGCCATTGCCAATAATATTTATGGTCTTCTCCCTAAAGATGCCCGACGGTATTTGGTGTAGAACGTGTTTTATTCCGTCAAATTCCAGTGTATGACCGGCATTTGGCCCACCTTGAAACCGTGCTACCACATCATATTTGGGTGCAAATACATCAACAATTTTCCCTTTGCCTTCATCACCCCATTGAAGCCCTAACAATACATCTACTTTCATTGAACAATATTATTTCATGCCATCCACAATACGGCAATTGATTATTTCTTTATTTATTTTTTGACAACACTTCATCTTCAGACGCAATGGTCTGAAAAATGGCATTCAACTTTGTGATAATGAGTAATTTCTTGACGTTTTCGGACGGGTTCATCAGATAAACCTCGCCCCCTTTGTTTCGGAATTTAGTAAGAATGGTAATCAATACCCCAATTCCACTACTATTGATATATCTTAATTCTGAGATATCAATAATGCAGGTTTTTACCTGGTGGCTCACTGCGTCATTAACTGCACCCACCAGCTGGGTACCATTATCTTCCCCTATTAAGTCACCGGATATTCTTAATATCAATGACTTTCCTTTTATTTCCTGTCCAAAATTCATGACTTACGATTTTCGCAATTTTTCTTTGTACATGAAGCATATAAAATCAAGGAATGATGCATTACATTAAAATGCAATAATTCCTCAACAGTATTTTGAATAGTTTGAATACGTGGATCACAAAACTCCATCACTTTATTACAATCTGTGCAAATTAAATGATCATGTTGCTTAAATCCGTATGATTTTTCATATTGAGCAATATTCTTTCCGAACTGATGCTTACTTACCAAATCACATTCGACTAAGAGGTCCAAGGTATTGTAAACCGTTGCCCGACTAACACGATAATTCATATTTTTCATTTTGATGTAGAGAGATTCCACATCAAAATGACCTTCAAGCGAATATATTTGCTCCAAAATAGCGTATCGCTCCGGGGTCTTTCTTAGTTCTTTGCTTTCCAAAAAGGCTGTAAAAATCCTCTTTACCTCTTCAAATGCTTTTGGATTTAATGCCATGGATAAAAATTACAGACAAATATAGACAGATTAGGCATTATTGTTTCTTGAGTCAAATCTTGAAACCTTTACCACACCCTCCACGGTTTCAAGTTTCTTAATGAGCATCTCCAGATGGCGCGTGTCATTAACATAAAGCATTATTTCTCCACTAAAGATCCCCTGATCCGTTTTAAAAGACAGCGCACTCATGTTTACCTTTAATTCTTCAGAGATTACTTTCGACACATCGTTGATAAGTCCTACTCGATCCGTTCCAATAACTTTAAGAGCAGTTAAAAATGACACTTCATGTTGAGAAGTCCATTTTGCTTTAATCACCCGATTCCCATGATTTGCAAGCAGTTCAGTTGCATTAGGACAGGTAGTCCGGTGAATTTTGATTCCCTCATTAACGGTAACAAAACCAAATACTTCATCTCCTGGAATGGGCGTACAACATTTGGCCAATTTGTACTCCACTACGTCCATATCCTCCCCAATCAACAGTATATCTTCATAGCGTCCCTTTTGCTTGTTTATTTCCTGTTCAATTGCCTTAACGTCAGTAACTTCAGTGTGCGCGCGATTTTTAAGCGGTGATGAAGGTTTAAATTCTTTAAATTTTTTAAGATCATTAACCGTAATCAATCCCACCCCAATGCGATACTGTAATTCAAACTGCGATTTCACTTTGAAGAAGTCACGCATTTGCTCATAAACCCTACTATTGACATCAATCTTCAACTGCTTAGTCTTTCGAAGCAAGATCTCCTTGCCTTGGTCTGCCGCATTGCGTTTGCTCTCTTTGAGTAGCTCCTTGATTTTTGATTTAGCCTTTGGGCTTATCACAAAGCGCAGCCAATCTTCATTTGGTTTTTGCTTTGATGATGTCAGTATCTCAATCTGATCACCATTCTTCAGCATATGATTAATAGGCACGAGTTTCTGATTAACTTTTGCACCGATACATTTTGCGCCTATATCGGTATGAATATCAAATGCAAAATCAAGGGCTGTTGAACCGGTGGGCAATGTTTTTAATTCTCCCTTTGGAGTAAATACAAATACTTCCTCATTAAAAAGATTACCTCGGAAATCATCAACAAATTCCAACGCACTCAGATCTTGTTTTTCAAGAAGTTCGCGAACTTTAACAAGCCACTTTTCTAGATTAGATTCATGACTGGAAGAATTGTCTTTATATTTCCAATGTGCTGCATAACCCTTTTCGGCAATATCATCCATTCTCCTGGTGCGTATTTGAACCTCCACCCACTGACCATTTTTCGCCATGACTGTGGTGTGAAGAGATTCATACCCATTTCCCTTAGGAGTGCTGATCCAATCCCTTAGACGATCCGGATTTGGCGTATAATAGTCGGTTACTATTGAATATACCTGCCAGCAATACGATTTTTCATGTTCAATCGGCGTATTTACAATCACCCGAATAGCAAATAAATCATACACCTCTTCAAAGGGTATGTTTTGTTTTCGCATTTTATTGTAGATAGAAAAAATTGACTTAGGCCTGCTCTTGATTTCATATTCCACTTTAAGTTTGTCCAATTCATCCTTAATGGGCTGAACAAACTGCTTTATAAATCTATTTCTCGAAGCTCGTGATTCATCTATCTTAAAGGATATATCACGATAAACAGGAAAATCGGTGAATCGTAAATACAGATCTTCCAACTCCGTCTTAATTACATTCAAACCAAGTCGATGTGCAAGTGGCGCGTATAGATAAATCGTTTCGGATGCCACCCTCAATTGCTTATTTCGAGGCATGCTATCGAGAGTGCGCATGTTATGTAATCGATCGGCGAGTTTGATGAGTATAACACGCACATCCTCAGATAAGGTGAAGAGCATTTTCCTGAAATTCTCCGCCTGAGCAGAGGATCCATATTCGAATACTCCCTTTATCTTTGTTAATCCATCAATAATTTTGGCAATCTTTCGTCCAAAAATCTGCTCTAATTCCTTGAGTTGAATGTCGGTGTCTTCAACCACATCATGAAGCAGGGCGGCAATAATAGAAGTCGTTCCCAGCCCGATCTCCTCGACGCAAATCTCGGCTACCGAAAGGGGATGAAAAATGTAAGGTTCACCGGATTTTCTTCGCATATCCTTATGCGCTTCCATGGAGATGGTGAATGCTCGCTTAATTAATTTTGCATCACCTTCGTTTAAAATGGGCTTTGCTTTACGCAAAAGTCTGCGATAGCGATTTATTATTTCCTTCCTCTCAACTTCAACATCAATTACCACGTCACAGTATTTAATCGGATTTTTTGAACAGTACTTTAATCATAACGAATTATCTCTAAATTTGCACTCCCGTTGGTAAAAAAACCTGTTTTTTTAATTTAAACAAGGGAAATGCGGATGTGGCGTAATTGGCAGCCGCGCCAGACTTAGGATCTGGTGCCGTGAGGCGTGGGGGTTCGAGTCCCTTCATCCGCACCATTGATGAACCCTCCTTTCGGAATTAATCTGGCAGGAGGGTTCACTAATTAAAGCCATGAGGGACTATGATAACGTTAATAAATAAACACGTAATACCTTGAACATTACATTAGACAGACAAAGCGCAACAGATGGATTGATTAAGATTCAGTTGAGTGCAACCGACTATCAACCCAAAGTGGACGAGAAGTTGAAGGAGTATGCTCGTAAAGCAAACATTAAAGGCTTCCGCCAGGGAAAGGTACCAACCGGAGTTATAAAAAAAATGTTCGGCAAATCCATTCTTGTAGAGGAAGTAAATCATATTGTATCTCACTCTGTATCGGATTATATACGCGACCAAAAATTAAAAATTTTAGGAGATCCGATGCCGAACCAGGAGAAAGGTTTCTCCATTGATTGGGATAATCAAAAAGATTTTGAATTTGAATTTCAGATAGGACTCGTTGAAGATTTTGAGTTGGATCTTTCAAAGACTGTGCATCTTAACGCTAACAAAATAGAAGTTGATCAGAAAGTAATTAACGAAACCCTGGAAGACCTTAAAACCAGATTTGGAAATACTTCTTATCCTGAAACCAGTGAGGAGGATTCCAACCTGCACGGAGAAATTAATTCAGCAGGAGAAGAAGGTAATAAAGGATCATTTATTTCAATAAGTAACATTGTCAAAAAGGAAAAGGCAAAATTTATTGGACTTAAGAAAGAAGACGTTGTCGAGTTTGAAATCGGTAAAGTATTCAATGATAAAAAAGCCATAGCACAAGCCCTGAACATTTCTGAAGAGGAGGCCGAAAAAGCGGAAGGCACCTACTCTTTTAAAGTAACCAGCATCAGTAAAGTTGAGCCAGCTTCGATAAATCAAGAATTCTTTGACAAAGTCTTTGGCAGTGAGATGGTGAAAAGTGAAGATGAGTTTATGGAAAAAATCAAATTAACCATTAGCGAAAATTATGATCGTGAAAGTGACCATTTACTGGATCATGAAATTCAACATTACTTTGTTGATCACACTAACATCAATATGCCCGATTCATTTCTAAAGTCCTGGTTAATCAATACTAGTAATGGTCAGGTCACGGAAGACGTTCTGGAGAAAGAATTTAATGTTTATAAAGAGTCGTTAAAGTGGGATCTTATTAAAAATAAAATTGCTGAAGACAAAGAAATTAAAGTAGAAAGTGATGAGGTGCGAGAAAAAGCCAAGCAATTTATTATGGATCAATTTGGAGGCCCAGCAATCGCTGCCCAATTAGGCGATAAGTTGGATGACATCGCCAACAATTATTTGTCAGGGCAGGATGGCAAGGGTGAAAACTTTATGAAAATTTACAATCAACTCCGTCATGAACGAATCCTCCATGTAATCAAAGAATCGATCACACTAGATGAAAAGAAAGTGAGCCTGGATGAATTCAAAAAAGTAGTTGCCGAACATCAGCATTGATAAGGTCGAACCTTTCATTTTGATAAATCGTTATAAACGAGCTCCATCAATTGTGGAGCTTTTTTATTGAATAATTCTTACTAACATTGAGGAGTAAACAATAAAAGATCGCGTAAATCGACTATTTATCATACCATTAAATCAATTTATTCAGATACTATGTCACAATCCAATGAATTCAGAAAGTATGCCGTTCACCACTTGGGTATGAGCGGAAATGCATTAGACAGCTATGCAAAATATTTAAACGAAAATCCTTATTCTGTTTCAGCCATGACACCGAATGTGGTTGAGGAACGGCAGATGCGCGCCACCGTTATTGACGTATTTTCCCGATTAATGGCCGATCGAATTATCTTTTTTGGGACTGCTGTTGATGACTACGTGGCAAATGTTATTACCGCTCAACTTCTGTTCCTTGAATCATCTGATCCCAAAAAGGACATCATTATGTATATTAATAGCCCAGGAGGTTCAGTACATGCCGGGTTGGGTATTTATGACACCATGCAATATGTAAATCCAGATGTAGCTACCATTTGCACTGGTTTGGCCGCCTCTATGGGGGCAGTACTTTTAGCTGCAGGAACCTCTAAAAAAAGATCTGGTCTGCCTCATTCAAGGGTCATGATTCACCAACCTTCGGCAGGTATGCAGGGGACCTCTAAAGATATGGAGATATCACTCAAGCAAACAATTGAGTTGCGCCAGGATCTTTATACCATTCTTGCCAACCACTGTGGTCAAACATTTGAAAGAATTGAAAAAGACTCTGACCGCGACTATTGGATGAGGGCCAGCGAGGCAAAAGAATATGGCCTTATAGACGAGGTTTTGGAACGCAAGAAATAATAGGGTCTTTATCCAAGCAGTTCAGTTAGCCAAATAATTTCTATATTTTTGTAGATCAATTGGTTAACTGGCCAATGGTTACATAATAAAACAATAAAACATGGCTGAAGTCATTTGTTCATTTTGCGGAAGAAACAAAAAAGATGTGGATCTGATGATTTCAGGAATCCATGCTCATATTTGCGATAAGTGCGTGACGCAAGCCAGCCAAATTTTGCAGGAAGAAAAGAAAAATAAGGTTGAATCTGGTGTCTTACCAAACTTCAAACTTATCAAGCCTCGTGAAATCAAGAAGTTTCTCGACGAATATGTGATAGGGCAAGATGAGGCCAAACGGGTGATGGCAGTTGCTGTATATAATCATTATAAACGCCTCATGCAGCGCAAGGTGGATAACGATATTACTATTGAAAAATCGAATATCATTATGGTAGGTGAAACAGGAACCGGGAAAACCTACCTGGCCCGCACGCTCGCAAAAATTCTACAAGTACCATTTTGTATTGCAGATGCAACCGTGCTCACTGAGGCCGGCTATGTTGGCGAAGATGTTGAAAGCATTCTTACTCGTCTTTTGCAGGCCGCTGACTATAACACCGAGGCCGCTGAGCGTGGAATAGTCTATATTGATGAAATCGATAAAATTGCACGCAAATCAGATAATCCTTCCATTACCCGTGATGTAAGCGGTGAAGGAGTTCAACAAGCGCTTTTAAAACTGCTGGAAGGAACTTCCGTGAATGTGCCTCCTCAAGGAGGACGAAAGCATCCTGATCAAAAAATGATTTCAGTAAACACTGAAAATATATTATTCATTTGCGGTGGTGCATTTGAGGGGATTTCCCGACTAATAGGAAAGAGATTAAATACTCGCCCTCTGGGCTTTGCAACCAACCCTGATAGTTTAAGTCCAACGGATGTTGATAAAGATAATTTATTACAATTTGTTTCCGCTCAGGATTTAAAGAGTTTTGGTTTAATCCCTGAACTTATCGGTCGACTGCCAGTACTTTCCTACCTTAATCCCCTTGATCATAATGCACTTCGTAAAATACTAACTGAACCAAAAAATGCGTTGGTAAAACAGTATAAAAAGCTTTTTGAAATGGAGAGCATCGAATTGGAGATCAAAGAAGGAGCATTGGATTTCATTGTTGAAAAAGCCGTTGACTTTAAGCTCGGGGCACGCGGTCTTCGGTCTATCTGCGAAGCCATTGTCAATGATGCCATGTTCGAATTACCCTCTGATAAAACGACTGATAAACTTATCATTACGCGTGCCTATGCAGAAGAGAAATTCAATAAATCACATTACAGTAAATTAAAAGTAGCTTAAGACTATTTACGATTTAAATACTCAGAAATAAACTGAGCCGTATTTTCTGAGGCTGATCCGGTATCCAATAACCGATATTGATTTTCGTATGCAGATTGAATGGAGGAGATATACACCTGATCATGCAAAAGTTTACGCAATTCAACTTGAAGTAACTCTTTTTTGGCATTCCTCTGAATCATTTCTCTGATTACTTCTTTACCAGCTATCAAATTGACTAATGAAATAAACTTCACTTGAACGAGGCTGCTTGCAATAAAATATTCTATCATATTTGTTTTATAAACAACTACCTGGGGCACTTTAAATAGCGCTGTTTCAAGTGTAGCCGTACCTGAAGTTACTATGGCAGCGTCTGCATGATTTAACAAATCATAGGTCTCCCCCTCAACAAATTTTACATTCGATTTTCCTTTTAAGGCATGATACAAACTATCACTAAGATTGCTCACTGCGGCAACAATAAATTGGACTTCTTGATTTGCATCCGCTATTTCGGCCATCAACGGTACAATAAGTTTCAGCTCAATTTTACGACTTCCAGGCAAAAGGGCCACTAATTTTTTATCGACACAAATTCCATGTGTTGAAATGAATTCCTGATTTGGTTTAAATGCTTTTATCGCATCCAATACCGGGTTGCCTACATAATCGACTTCCCAATTATACTTTTTGTAAAAATCCTTTTCGAATGGAAGTATTACAAACATCCGATCCACATTGGCTTTTAACTGCAACGCTCGTTTTTGATACCAGGCCCATACTTTAGGAGGTATATAATAAAAGACCGTGAAACCTTTTTGCTTTGCGAATTTTGCTATCTGTAAATTAAATCCTCCATAATCAATCAAAATGATGGCATCCGGTTGAAATTCAAGAATGTCTTTTTTACAGAATGAGATGAATTTGAATATTTTAAAAATACTGGTCGCGAGTGAAATAAATCCCATGAATGCCAACTCCCGATAATGAACCGACAATTTTACTCCCGCCAGTTTCATCTCTTCCCCTCCAAACCCTCTTAATTCAGCATGATGATCATACCGATGAAGAGACTTCACCAAATTGCCACCATGTAAATCTCCGGAACGCTCTCCCGCTATGATATAATATTTCAAAGCGAAATTTGTTTATTACTCTTCACCATAATAGTCTACATAGTTGCGTGGAGTTTCGTACAACCGAATTGAATGCAGTTTACCAAATTTGCTGATTAATGAAATTTTTGGTTCCAGGATTTTCCATATTTCAATGACCAGGTTTTCGCAGCTGGCTAACTTACCGATCATAAAATCTACATCAACATTCAGATTTTTATGATCCAGTTTTTCCGCTACTTCTGTTCGAATGAGTGTGCTCAATTTCTTAAGATCAATCACAAATCCTGTGTCAGGATCTGGCAACCCTTTCACTGTAACAATCAAGTCGAAATTATGGCCATGCCAATTTTCGTTGGCACATGGTCCAAAAACCTCCTCATTCTTTTCTTTACTCCAGGCGGGATTATATAATTTATGTGCCGCATTAAAATGCTCCTTTCTGCTTACGTAAACCATAAAAAACTTGAACTAATAACAAATATACAACAGTGCAAAGTCAGGTCACAGAACAATAGTTTTATGTAAATTGCTCAAAAAAAGGTTATGATCGTAGTTACGGGCGCTGCCGGTTTTATCGGGAGTTATTTAATCAAAAGGCTTAATCAGGATAATTTCAATGCCATTATCGCAGTCGACAAATTCGATAATTCAGTAAAGAACAAAAACCTAAATGGATTGAAAATACAGGAAAAGATAGACCGTGACCTTTTTCTATCCTGGCTAGACAAGAATTATGAAACCATAGAATTCATTTTTCATATTGGTGCCCGCACGGACACGGCTGAATTGGACACAGCATTGCTTGACAAATTAAATACACAAAACACCAAAGATATCTGGACACGCTGCTGTCAATACCAGATACCGTTAATCTACGCTTCTTCGGCCGCCACGTATGGGCTTGGCGAATTGGGATATGATGATGATGAATCGAAAATACCATTTCTTAAACCACTTAATCCCTACGGGCAATCCAAGCAAGATTTTGACGTTTGGGCGCTTCG
>JAHEMS010000074.1 GCA_024643595.1 Bacteroidota bacterium | reverse complement strand
GGACCATCAGTATCGTACCGGTGCCGATGGACTCTTTGAAGGATTTGAAGATAAGTATTACATCGGGCGCAGACCTAATGGAATTTATATTCCGCGCTTTAGAAATCTTGGAAGCGATAAAAGATCCGATTATATCCGGGGCTTCGGCTACCAGGGTTCCGCCAGTCGTTCAGATTGGTCGCGCGGGGTTAGAGAAATGTCTTATGGCACCGAGCTGAAAGAGGCATTGACATCTCCCGGACCATGGCGAATGGGTATCACAGGTTTTGGTGAGTGCTTACCTTATTATGAAAACCAGGTGACGCTGAATACCGACAAAAAGGATAAGTATGGAATACCTACACTGAATATTGACGCGGAGTGGAAAGAAAATGAAAGAATCATGCGCAAAGACATGAAAGAGGCAGCCGCAGAAATGCTGGAGGCAGCCGGCTTTAAAGATGTTTCGATGTTTGACAATCCTGACAACATCGGGTTGGGTATTCATGAAATGGGAACAGCTCGCATGGGCAAAGACCCTAAGACCTCGGTGTTAAACAAGTGGAATCAGGTCCATGAGGCGCCCAATGTATTTGTAACCGATGGAGCCGCGATGACTTCTTCTGCGTGCCAGAATCCATCGCTTACTTATATGGCTTTAACGGCCCGGGCCGTCGATCATGCGGTGAGTGAATTGAAGAAAAGAAATTTATAATATTCAAAACTGGCGATTATGAATCGAAGAGAAGCAATACAACGAGCAAGTATGGTGTTGGGATATGCCATCACCGGATCTTCCCTGGCTGCCGTGATGAATGGCTGCAAGGCTAGTCCTGAACTCACCTATCAGCCCACCTTCTTTAATGAAGAACAGGCACGAGCTATAGAAACGCTGGTGGATATTATTATTCCAAAGACGGATACGCCAGGTGCAAAAGAGGCTGGTGTTCCAGGATTTATTGATGCCTTGGTAAAAGAAGTGTACTCAAAAGAACAGCAGGAAAAATTTCTGAATGAGCTGGCCGACTTTACCGAAGATGCCCGAAAGCAATACGGAAATAGTTTTATCGATTGCCGTGCAGAAGAGCAATCCGATCACTTCAAAAAACATCATGATAAAGCGATTGCGGAATCGGCTGGCGGTGGTGCTACCGGATGGTGGAATGCCGGAAGTGGTGCCGAACAACCTTTCCTGTTAAAAATAAAAGAACTTACTCTACTGGGTTTTTTCACCAGCGAACCCGGCGCAACACAGGTGCTGCAATATAACCAGGTGCCAGGTCCGTTCAAGGGATGTGTGCCGCTCGAAGAAGTGGGCAAAGCCTGGGCTACGTAACTCAGAATGCCCATCTATCGCATAACAACTCCGGCTGAATTTAGCTTTGAGTTAGCGTGTTCATTTTTGGAACGCTCGCCCCGAGAAGTGCTTCATCGCGTGGACGGAGGGAAAGTATTCAAGGCCTTATATTATAGAACGGAGAAAATTCTTTTCACGATTCGACAAGACCATTCTGATCTGATTGTTGAATTCCTCAATCAACATCCCGCTGAATCCACCGTAAATTATGTGACCGATTATGTCAAGGAATGGTTTGATCTCCGTACCGATCTAAAACCATTTTATAACATGGTTGAACAGGACAGCCTGTTGGGACCATTAACGAAAAAATATTTTGGTTACCGGATTGTGGGCCAACCGGATTTGTTTGAATCGTTGGTGTGGGCAGTTCTGGGTCAACAAATCAATTTAACTTTTGCCTATACATTGAAACAACGTTTTGTAGAAATGTATGGAGACCGTATTGAGCATGAAGGCCAACCGTACTTTTTGTTTCCGTCTTATCAACGTGTATCCCAACTCACACCCGAATCCTTGCTGGCATTACAATTCTCTAAACAAAAAGCAAGTTATACTATTGGCATCGCTCAGGCATTTGCTTCCGGAGAGATTACGAAAATATCGCTTCAACATCTTTCTCTGAGCGAGGGCAAGGAAAAACTGATGAAGATAAAAGGTATTGGCAACTGGACTGCCAACTATGCCTTGATGAAGACATTTCGATATCCTGAAGCATTTCCCTTGGAGGATGTTGGTATTCACAATGCGATTAAAAATCTGAAAGGCATGAAATCCAAACCTACCCTTGAACAGGTGAAGCGGATTTTTAAAAAATATAAAGGATGGGAGGCTTATGCCACACTTTATCTTTGGAAGAGTTTGTGACTAATAAGAACGACTTTATAATTTACTTTTTTTCTTCTTCACAGGCTTTGGTTGCTCTAATAGCCTGTCAATATCTTCATCACCTTCCAGGTTATTCATCTGCAATAGTATCCAGGGATACCTGCGATTAATGTAACTGGATGTCGGCTTGATCGTATATTTTTTCGGATTGGGCAAGCAGGCAGCAATCATCGCTGCTTCAGTCCGGGAGAGTTTGCTGGCTGGCTTTTTAAAGTAAGCCTGTGAGGCTGCCTCCACACCAAATATTCCTTTACCCATTTCAGCCACATTCAGATACATCTCCAGTATTCTTTCCTTACTCCATATCAACTCGATCATAAACGTGAAATAAACTTCAAGTCCCTTGCGCACCCATGTGCGACCCTGCCAAAGAAATACATTTTTAGCTACCTGCTGACTGATGGTTGAAGCTCCCCTCACCCTCTTGCTTTTCTTTTTATTATTTTGAAGTGCTTTCTTGATGCTCGCCACATCAAAGCCATTATGATCCGGAAATAATTGATCTTCCGAGGCCATCACGGCCAACCGAATATTGGGAGACATTTCCTCGAAATCCACATAATCACGCTTCAACCCATAACCATCCACCCAATTGGTGAACTGTGTGATCGTAATAGGTGGATTGATCCACCGAAGTAGCACTATGTATATGAATTGAGCTGCTAGCAGAATGAAGAATACCTTCTTTAGTTTTTGCCACCAACGGGTAAGGAAGTTGATTTTGATCATCAATGCGTATACTTGTGCAGCAAATTAAACAGGATGGCACGCATTGATATACAACTTCCCAAAATTTATATTTTTAAAGCGGACATCACCGTGCGCGTCAGCGACCTGAATTATGGTAATCATGTCGGCAATGATAATATCCTTACGCTTATGCAGGAAGCACGTACCTTATTTTATCGCTCGATGGGGTTTGAAAGTGAAGTTAAACTGGAAGGGCCCGTAGGGCAGATCGTGACGGATGCCGCCATTGTTTACAAGGCCGAATCGTTTTTAGGAGATACCCTCCATTTCGAAATTGCTGTAGGAGATTTATCGAAATATGGTTTCGATCTTTTTTATCGCGTTACCAACCGGGCCACCGGAAAAGAAGTAGCCCATGGCAAGACAGGGATTGTTTGTTTTGATTATCAGAAAAGGAAGATTGCCGCAATTCCCCACTCTTTAAAGGACAGACTAACCTCGCTATGACTTAATTGGCTGCTGAAGCTAAAGCATAGAAAATTATTTAGTATGCTTCCTGAGCAAATAGGCCTTCATCGGATTCCAATAGTAAAGTTTCCAACCTTCCTTCAACGCTTCCTCCTTATGTTCAGGTACAGCTGCTTGTGTAAAGGAAAGTTTTGTTCCTGTTGAGACCTTTGAAAAGATAAATGTGCAGATGGAGAAATGATCATCGGGCCAACCATCTTCTTTAAAGTGCCAACCCTGAACGATTTTCTTTCCTGGCTTCAACTCAATATTAAAGCCGCTGCCATAACCATCATATACCTCAAACTTACCATCTACTTCATCATCGCTCATGGAGACTTTGCTACCTGTGAACGCGCTGTGTTTCTTGGCGTCCATGATCAGGCTATAAACTTCCAATGGTTTCGCCTTTGGAAAGGTGACCGTCTGTCTGAATGTTTTCGTTTTCACTATTTCAATGATTTAAGAAAGGTCAGACTCTGAGGAATCTGATCCACGGCATGCACAGATTCATCTTCTATGAAGAAATGCTTTACCCCGTATTTAGGTGCGATTTTCATAATATCAGCGATGCCTACATCACCAGCCCCTAAAACCACGTTGGTTTCATCATCGGCAGTGCCAAATTGATTTCCTTCCGTACCCGGTCTGCGATCTTTCAAATGCATCAGCGGAAAGCGGTTGGGATATTTCTTCAATAAGGCAACAGGATCCTGGCCGGGATGCTTTACCCAAAATACATCCATTTCAAAATTGGCATATTTAGGATTCATATTTTTTGCCATCAGGTCAAACAGTGTTCCTCCATCGTGTGGCCGGAATTCATATCCATGTGGATGATAGCAAAAAGTGATACCTGCTTCCGCCAGCACTTTCCCTGCTTTGTTGAAAACATCGATCGCGTTTTCTGTATCCGCTAATGTAAAGTCGGTTCCGGTATGGGGAATCCAGGCGCACATCACATACTTTGCTCCAAACTGTTTCGCATTAGCAACCACAGCAGCCGGATCCTTTGCCAACTGATTAAAATCGGCACCAATGCTCACCATCTTAAGCTTATTCTTTTTGAGCAATGCTTTGTATTCATCCATGGTCATATTGTAAGAGCCACCTCCTTCAATTTCCTTAATACCCCAACTGCTAATCAGCGACAATGAACCTGGCACATCTTTCGGGATCTCTCTGCGGAGGCTATACAACTGTAAACCAATTCCCTGGGCAGATACAAAGTTGCTGGCTATTATTCCCAGAAATAAAACCAGGCTGGATTTAATAAAAGTTATTCTCATGCCGGTGAAATTATGAAAAGTCCTTCTAATAGGGGTAAATAATTTCAATTCATTCTCAAATGGCTAACGGAACTGTTGGAAGGATAAAAAGTTATTTCAGGTAGTGCAATGGCAGTTGGTACTTTAAAAAGAAGATCCCAGGCTTCTTAGTTATTACATTCCCTTCCGCAAAAAAATATTTCAATCATGAGCATATCCTTCCTCACAAAGTTTTCGATACATTTATATTGATCCCTCCAAATTGTTAGGTATGATTAGATATTACCTTCTTACCATCCTGGTTATACTGTTTGGAATACAGCCTGCCTTTTCACAAAGCAGCGTAGTTTCAGGAAATATAATTTCTACTGAAGGTTCAGTCATTTCTGGCGTCACCGTAGCTGAAAAAGGAACATCAAATGTCACAACTTCAAATATTGAAGGAAACTACTCCATTGAAGTTGGCGATAATGCTATTATTATTTTCTCTAATGCTGGATATATCACTAGGGAGGTTTCTGTGGTTGGGAGTATTATCGTGAATGTAACATTAGAGGATAACGCATCATTACTTTCAGAAAATTTGGAAACCGGATATGGGTTAGTCGACAAAAATAATGTCAGTGGTGCAGTAACCCTTCTGAAAAACAATGATTTTAACAAGGGGAATACCTATACCACAACCCAATTATTACAAGGTAAAGTGGCAGGGATTAGTATTTACAACTGGGGCGCAGATCCAAATTCATCGGCTATTATCCGTATAAGAAGTCTTTCTTCATTGGATCCTAATGCTACTCCCTTGATTGTCATTAATGGAATAGCAGGTGCCACTTTGGATAATATAGATCCTAATGACATAGAATCAGTTACTGTATTAAAAGATGGATCTGCCGCAGCAATCTATGGTATCCGTGCCTCTCATGGTGTGATCCTGATCCAAACCAAAACAGGTTCCATGAAAGGCCCTTCGATAACCTACAGCGGATATGTTGCGGCCAGTACAATGCTAAAGCGACAACCTGCATTTAATGCTCGTGAATATATTGCTGCTGGAGGAACAGACTTAGGTGGGGTAACGGATTGGCAGGAAGCCGTTACCCGAACAGGTATCTCAAATGCACATAGTATTTCCGTTTCTGGAGGCAGCCCGAGTACATCCTATCGAATGTCCGTCAACTTCCGCAACATAAATGGCATTCTTCAAAAATCAGAATTTAATCAAGTTAATACCAGGGCCAATTTATCACACAGCACATTCAATAATAAATTGAAGTTTGAACTTAATGCGGCTTTAACCAATCGCAATAATAATTTCTCATTTATTGAAGCTATGAACTATGCCGTCTCTTTTCTGCCTACCGCACCCATTACATTTCCCAATGGAGATTACTATCAAGCCCTTATGTTTGACAACTATAATCCCGTAGCCATCATTGAACAGAATATTAATGAAGGCAAGCGAAGAAACATGAATTATAGTATCAAAGCTGATTATGCGTTAACCTCTGACCTAACATTCACCATTAACTATGGTCAGCAATTTCAATCCAATAGTAATGGTGAGTATTATTCCCGAAACTCATTTTTTAGAGGATTCAACCGAGGTGGTTTAGCCAGAAGGGTTGACGATGACAGAAGTTTCAATTTGTTTGAAGCCTATGGAAGGTATAAGAGGATCTTTGGTAAGACAACCGTTGACTTAACGGCTGGTTATTCTTATCAGGAAGATAGTTATGAAAATCTGTTGGTTGAACTCGGTAATTTTCCAAACGATGAACTTAGCTATCATGCATTAGAGAATTCAGCTGATAGAATTTCAGGAAATCCGTATCTGGTCAATGTCAGCAGTAATCGATCTCCCAATAATAAGATTATCGGTTTTTTTAGTCGAGTAAATTTATCATTCCGTAACGGCATTTATCTAAATGCTTCCATAAGGTCAGAAGGTTCCTCTAAGCTTGGATCCAACAAAAACACAGGTATATTTTCTTCGGCGGCAGCTGGTGTTAATTTACTTCACTATTTCGAAAACTTAAAGGCTGATGTTTTAAAAGTACGCGCTGGGTTTGGAGTAACTGGTTCTATTCCATTACAATCCGGACTTTCAAAAGATTTATTTACTTATTCATTTATTGGCGGTGGGAATGTTTATAAACAAAGGGATGGTAATCCAGATTTGAAATGGGAAAATAAGCGAGAAATCAATCTTGGAATTGATTTTGGATTTTCAGGAAAAATATCAGGAGCGTTAGAATTATATACCAGAAACATCGATGATTTAATATTACAAAATACAGTAGATGTCTCCACCTTTCCGTCAGGTATCCGGTTTGAAAATGGTGCCGCCTTATCGTCCAGAGGATTTGAATTATCATTGTCGTACAACTCCCCGATCCAGAACAAACTGAAATGGAATCCAGGATTTATAATTAGTTCAAATCGCACTACTATTGAATCATACCTGGGAGATAATGTCTATAGAGGCGACATCGGTTCAGGGTGCGGTTGTACTGGTGCGGTCAGGCTTATTGCTGGCAATGAAATAGGTGAGATTTGGGGGCCTGTTTTTAACGGTGTCAATGGAAATGGCTATCCTATAATGAAGGATTTAAATGGAGACGGTATATATGATCCTATTCAGGATAATACCACTTTAGGCAATGGCCTTCCTTCATTAGAGTTTGGATTTAGCAATCAACTTTATTACCGTAATTGGGATATTAACGCATTCTTTCGTGGCGCCATTGGTCACCGTTTAATAAACGAAACGCGTTTATATTATGAACCCATTGATCCGGGATTAATCAATAGCTATAATAGGGTATCTACGGATAAGGCTGTTGACGGTCTTAAGGCCTCTCAATACAGTTCATTGTATGTTGAACGAGCGGACTTCATCAAACTTGATAATATCACATTGGGTTATCGACTCAACAAATTTTCCTACCCGGGAATAAATAGTTTAAGAATATACCTCACCATTCAGAATGCGTTTGTCATTAGTAACTATTCCGGAATTAATCCAGAACCAGCATTAGGTGACCCGGGCAAATCTATCAGCGGCAGCTACTTACCCTCTTTGCCTGATCCTATAGCTATAGGAATTGACCGCAGAGGTATTTATTTCCCATCAAGAACTTTTACGTTGGGATTATCGATTAGTCTCTAGTTGAATTGAAATCATATCTTAATTCAATCAGGGCATTTTGGACAGGACCGGCATGCTGGTCACAATGGTGATCAAATCACCGTCATTTATTTCCTTCTTCTCATCGGCCACCACCAGGAAACTTTCATAGACGGTATTCAAATCGTCACCGGCTACCGTGTAGCCGAGCAATTCCAAACGATGTTTCAGAGCCGCTCTTCCACTACGCGCGGTTAGTACGATGGATGAGGAAGGAACACCAACATCCGCTGGATTGATGATTTCATAGTTTTCTGCATGTTTTAAAAATCCATCCTGATGAATTCCGGAAGAGTGAGCAAACGCGTTTTTACCTACGATTGCCTTGTTCGCCTGCACTGGCATGCGCATCATGCTGGATACCAGCTGGCTCAACGCATATATTTTATTCGACTTAATATTTGAATACAATTCAAGATCCTTGTGTGTTTGCAAAATCATGGCCACTTCTTCCAATGAAGTATTCCCTGCGCGTTCACCAATTCCGTTGATGGTTACTTCAGCTTGCCGTGCGCCACTGGTTAATCCAGCGATGGTATTGGCGGTAGCTAAACCAAGATCGTTATGACAATGCACAGAGATTACTGCCTTATCTATATTTTTTACATTCTCCATCAGAAACTGGATACGTTTTCCATATAAATTAGGCAAACAGTATCCGGTAGTATCCGGAATGTTGACCACATCCGCCCCGGCAGCAATCACCGCTTCCACCAACTGAGCAAGAAATACAAGATCAGCACGACCCGCGTCTTCCGCATAAAATTCAACTTCATAACCCTTTGCCTTGGCATATTTGGTTGCCCACACACCTTGCTCCAATACTTGTTCGCGCGAACTGCGAAACTTATGTTTGATATGAATATCGGACGATCCGATTCCGGTATGAATTCTTCCGCGGTTGGCATGATTCAACGCTTCGGCCGCCACATCAATATCTTCTTTCTTTGATCGGGTTAACGCGCACACCACCGTATCATTTACCGCCTTTGAAATTTCAACTACCGAAAGAAAGTCCCCCGGACTTGAAATCGGGAATCCCGCTTCGATCACATCTACCCCCAATTGCTCGAGTTCACGGGCAATGATAATTTTCTCTTCTGTCTTAAGTTGACACCCGGGCACTTGCTCGCCATCGCGAAGTGTCGTGTCGAAGATTTGAATTTTCTGTGCCATAATTTTAGGTTAATGTTTGATCGTTGTTAGTTACTGGTTCTGACTTCCTCAAGGCGTGCAACTTTATCAAGTTCATTTACAACTTGTGTTCCCATTTGCTGGGTGTTGAGAATTTTATCTTTTGGTGTTTTCGAATCCGCTATATCGGTTGTTCGATAACCCCCTTTTAATACAGCTTCTACCGCTTTAATCACAGTCTCTGATTCCTGCTTCATACCTAACGAAATATCAAGTAACAACGCAGCCGACAAAATCGAAGCCAATGGGTTAGCGATTCCTTTTCCAGTAATGTCATGAGCACTTCCATGGATGGGTTCATATAAGCCCACTTTATCGCCCACTGAAGCAGATGCCAGCATGCCCATAGAGCCTGCAATCTGCGATGCCTCATCAGTAAGGATATCACCAAATAAGTTTCCTGTCACCACCACGTCAAAACTTCTTGGATTTTGAATCAACTTCATGGCGGCAGCATCAACAAACTGATGCTCCAGTTGCACATCAGGATATTGTTTACCTACCTCTTGCACTACTTCTCTCCACAGACGTGAACTTTCCAACACATTGGCTTTGTCAACAGAGGTAACTTTCTTGCTTCGTGTTCGTGCCGCCTGAAAGGCCTTGTGGGCGATGCGTTCCACTTCATAGCGTTGATAAATCATTAAATCATAGGCTGTATTGCCATCATCTTTCCTGCCTTTCTCCCCGAAGTATACGTCTCCTGTTAATTCACGGAAGAACAGAATATCAGAACCTTTTAAGATTTCTGGTTTAATGCTGGAAGCTTGTAACAACTCATCAAATAATTTTATCGGACGCAGGTTAGCGTATAAACCCAACTCTTTACGCATCTTCAGCAACCCTTGTTCTGGCCTTACCTTCAGTGTCGGGTCATTATCATATTTGGGATGGCCCACTGCACCAAACAAAATAGCATCTGCCGCTTTCATCTTATTCAGCGACTCCGCAGGCAATGGATCACCGGTTGCTTCAATCGCATCATGGCCGATAGTGGCATAATCATATTCAAACTGATGGCCGAATAGCTCAGCAATTTTATCCAACACTCTTTTTCCTTCGGTTGTGACTTCTTTACCGATGCCGTCTCCAGGTAGTATTACAATCTTTTTCTTCATCCTATTTCCGTTGTGCATCATTAATGTGCTACATCAAATTCTCTGATCTCTTTATTTAAACTTAATAAGTAGTCGATATCATCATAGCCATTCATCAGGCACTCTTTTTTATACGCGTTGATTTCAAACTTCTGGCTTTGTTCGTCATAACTGATCACCTGATTTTGTAAATCCACTGTTACCTCCAGGGATGGATTTTTCTGAACAGCCTCTAAAAGATTCTTCAGAAATTCATCCGACACCACGACGGGTAACACGGCATTATTCAACGCATTACCCTTAAAGATATCCGCAAAAAAGCTGGACACAACGACACGGAAACCATAATCATAAATTGACCAGGCTGCATGTTCACGGCTACTACCACAGCCGAAATTTTTTCCTGCTACGAGAATTTTGCCAGAATATGCCGAGTTGTTTAAAACAAAATCCGCGATCGGTTTATCGTTGCTATCATATCGCCAATCGCGAAAAAGGTTATCCCCAAATCCTTCACGGGTAGTAGCCTTCAAAAACCGCGCTGGGATAATCTGATCCGTATCTATATTCTCTCCTGGCAGTGGCACTGCCGTTGATTTCAAAACGGTGAACTTGTCTTTACTCATTTTCGTGTTCGTTATTCAATGTGCGCAGTTGGCTATATTGGGTTACCAACCATGGACATCGATTATATGTACTCTCTTACATCGGTTACTTTACCCGTTATGGCGGCCGCGGCCGCGCTCAATGGGCTCGCTAAAAAAGTTCTCGATTTCGGACCTTGCCTTCCTTCAAAATTTCTATTGCTGGTACTAATGCAATACTTTCCGGGAGGCACTTTGTCTTCGTTCATTCCTAAACAG
>JAHEMS010000497.1 GCA_024643595.1 Bacteroidota bacterium | reverse complement strand
CGTACAGGAAGTATTCTTTGGAAATGTAATTGCCGCTGGATTGGGTCAGGCTCCTGCCACTCAAGTGGCAGTGGGTGCTGGTCTTGGATATAATATTCCCTGCACATTGATTAACAAAGTGTGCGCATCTGGGATGAAGGCCATTATGGTAGGCGCTCAATCTATTATGCTAGGGCAAAATGAAATAGTGGTAGCAGCGGGAGCAGAAAGTATGTCGAACATCCCCTACTACCTCAACAAAGCTCGCTATGGCTATAAATATGGTAATGGGGAATTATTGGATGGGTTAACATATGATGGACTCACGGATGTATACAATCATTGCGCAATGGGTGTTTGCGCTGATAATACGGCAAAAGAAATGAGCATTACACGGCAAGAACAGGACATATATGCGATCAACTCGTACAAGCGTGCCGCAGCAGCATGGGCTGCCGGGAAATTCAAGGATGAAATAATACCTGTTGAAATTACAGGACGCAAAGGTGAGATTTCAGTGTTTGCAGAAGATGAAGAATATAAAAATGTAAACTTCGAAAAGATTCCCGGACTCAGAGCGGTGTTTACAAAAGATGGAACAGTTACGGCAGCGAATGCTTCTACCATTAATGACGGAGCAGCAGCCGTAATTTTAATGAGCAAAGAGAAAGCCAACGAGTTGGGCATTGCACCGATTGCTAAAATCCTTGGTTTTGCTGATGCCGCACAAGACCCCATGTGGTTCACCACCACTCCATCGCTGGCTATACCAAAAGCCATGAAACTTGCTGGTGTAGACAAGAATGATGTTGGCTATTATGAAATCAATGAGGCTTTTTCTGCTGTGGCAATTGCCAACAATATTAAGCTGGGCATTGATCCTGAAAAAGTCAATGTAAATGGTGGAGCGGTTGCGCTCGGTCATCCCTTAGGTGCCTCGGGTGCGCGTATTACCATCACGCTTGCCAATATATTAAAACAGAATAACGCCACCATCGGCGTTGCCGGAATCTGCAATGGTGGTGGTGGTGCTTCAGCAATTGTGATTGAAAAAGTCTGACGCAACATTAAGCACGGTTGCTCGTTTCCTAATTTCAATTTAGTAATGATGTCTAGAATTTTACTTTTTACCTTTTTATTAATTGGGCCATGTGCTCTTGCTCAAAAGGAAATAAAAATCTGGTACGATCCGCTGCAGCAAAAACTTCACGAAGATTATTTCGTATCGGCTCAGGATGGGCAGACCATATTGAAGGTGAATTCAGAAACGGGGTACGCTGGGGAACGTTTTATGAATACCATGAGAATGGCAAACTTATCCGCAAGATCAGCTATGAAAACGGCATGCGTCATGGCACTGTAGAAGTCTATGATGAACATGGCCGGTCTATTCAACAGGCTTTTTATCAAAACAACAAACTCGTTGACAGCGTCAAATCGTATTTCCCCACTGGGATCATCAAGCAGGAAGGTCGATTTGTAAAGGGTAAACCCGATGGGTTAGTGAAAGAATATTATCCATCCGGAAAACTGCAAAAAGAAATTAATTACAGAAATCAGCAGCCTAACGGGATTAGCAAAACTTATTATGAAAGCGGAACACTGGAAAGTGAAGCCAATTATAAAGATGGATTTGTTAGCGGGTATTACAAGTTGTATTATCCTAATTCACAGTTGGAAATGGAATACGCCATAAAAGAAGGCGCGAAAGTTGGCGACTTTATGTATTACAACCCCGAGGGTGGCAAACTGCTGGAAGGGCACTTCATGAATTCACGCCTTCATGGTGATAACATCGGATACTATCCGGATGGAACCATCCGGCATAAATATCAATACAAAGAAGGCGGACGAATGGGCACCAACTTCGACTTCTTCGCCAATGGCAAAGTAAAATTGAAAGAACAGATTTCGTTCAATGGAATTGAAAGTAAGCAGACAGAATATTATGAAGATGGTAACATGCGTTCAGAAAAAATCTTCCGTGATGGAAAGCCTTATGGTACCTGGTCATATTATTTTCCAAATGGAACTACTGTTTCTGTCAAAGAGATTTACCAAAATGGCCAACTGAATGGCTTGCGAACTACTTTTCATACCAATGGAGAAAAGGCAACCGAAGAAAACTGGAAGTTTAATATGCTTCACGGAATAGTCAACAATTACGATGAAGAGGGTAAGATGTTATCCCATGCCGAGTATCGTTCCAACCGCCTACATGGCATTTATACTTCTTATTATCCAAATGGCAAAATGAAGGAACAGGGCAGCTACATCGCCAACAAAAAACATGGTGAATGGAAAGAGTACAACGAATCCGGCGATTTAGTGAAGTCACTGAACTTTAAAGCGGGATTGTTGACAGAAGGAGAAATAAAATAAAATAGAATGGAAGTTGTGGGGTAAAAACTTACTTAGCTATTTTGCGTCAATCGTTTAACACCATGCAAGCAATCAAAGAGACGCACTTCCAGTTCAAAGGACAGACTGGGTTTTACAGAGGCAAAGTGAGGGATGTCTATTATTTCGGTGACACGATGGCTATGGTTGCCACAGATCGTATCTCCGCCTTTGATGTTATTCTTCCTAGGGCCATTCCCGATAAAGGTCGGGTTCTCAACCAGATAGCAGCCCGTAACCTGGAGGCAACCAAAAACCTGGTTCCCAATTGGGTAATCAAAACGCCTGATCCGAATGTGACCGTTGGATTTAAATGTGAACCGTTTCCGGTAGAGATGGTTGTGCGTGGCTACCTGGCGGGCCATGCAGCCCGTGAGTACAACGCGGGTAAACGCACGCTATGTGGGGTATCATTGCCCGATGGGCTTAAAGAAAATGATAAACTTCCTGCCCCTATCATTACCCCAACAACCAAAGCAATGGTTGGCCATGATGAAGATATTTCAAAAGAAGAAATTCTATCGCGTGGCATAGTCAGCGAAGAAGACTATCACCTGCTGGAATCATTTACTTTTCGGC
>JAHEMS010000073.1 GCA_024643595.1 Bacteroidota bacterium | reverse complement strand
GGACAAGAGGAAGTGGTTAAGTTGGTACTTACTGCCATTTTTTGCCAAGGTCATTCGCTTCTGGTGGGAGTACCTGGCCTTGCCAAGACCTTGCTGGTACAGACTATAGCAAAGTCACTGGACCTGCAGTTTAAGCGCATTCAGTTTACGCCTGACCTGATGCCATCTGATATTGTTGGCGCTGAAACGATGGACAAGGAGAGAAACTTCCTTTTTGTAAAAGGCCCCATCTTCGCAAATATTTTGCTGGCGGATGAAATTAACCGAACCCCACCCAAGACACAAGCAGCATTGTTAGAATCTATGCAGGAGTATAACGTTACCATTGCCGGTGTACATTATGATTTACCGCGTCCTTTCTTTGTGTTGGCAACTCAGAACCCAATAGAGCAAGAGGGAACTTACCCATTGCCTGAGGCGCAGCTGGATCGATTTATGTTTAATATTTTATTGGATTACCCATCGTATCAACAGGAGGTAAGTATCGTAAAGAATACCACAGCAGATGAATTACCAGAAGTAGTCAAGGTGTTATCAGGTGAGGAGATATCTTATTTTCAACATCTGGTTAGAAGGGTACCCGTTGCCGATAATGTTGTAGAATATGCTGTTAAATTAAGTCAGGCGACCCGTCCCGGACCGCAAAGTTCAGCAGTTGCTAATGAATATCTTGAATGGGGCGCTGGACCAAGAGCATCACAATATTTGGTGTTGGGAGCAAAATGTAATGCCATCATTAATGGTAAATATTCACCGGATATAGAAGATGTTCAGGCTGTTGCCCGACCTGTTTTGAGACACCGGATAGTAAGAAATTTCAAAGCCGAGGCAGAGGGCATGACTGTCGATAAATTGATTGACCGACTTTTTTAGTACCGGTTTAAGTTAATTCACCTCTAACCGAAATCCAACCCCATGATAATTCACAATCTGAACATGGGGATCATTCTTCAGATATTTTCTGAGTTTCGATATAAAGACATCCATAGACCTTCCCAGGAAGTAGTCATCGTCGCCCCACACCGCCTTTAAAATTTCTTCTCTTTTTAAAACACGATTCTTGTGTTCACAAAGTAACCGTAATACTTCTGCTTCTTTGTGGGTAAGAATCTTTGCTCCCTGGATATGATGGAGTGTTAAGTTGGTGAAGTTGAATGAATAGTCGCCAATGCTAAATACCTCTTCGTGGCCGTTGACTGGATTACTTCTTCGAAGGAATACCCCAATGCGCAAAAGTAGTTCTTCCATGCTGAAAGGTTTTACAATATAATCGTCCCCCCCGCTTTCAAAGCCGGCGATTTTATCTTCAAGCATTGATTTGGCCGTGACAAATAAAATGGGCACTTGTTTATTTTTTTCACGAATTGATTTGGCAAGGCTAAACCCATCCTGCTTAGGCATCATAACATCAAAAATGCAAAGATCAATAGCGTTATCAAGAAAGACCCGGTATGCGTCTTCACCATTGACACAGAGCGTTACCTCAAAACCTTTCTGAAGAAGATTATCTTTAATTACAAAACCAAGGCTGGGATCGTCTTCAACCAAAAGTATTTTAATGCTCATGAAACTAATGGTAATAGAATGGTAAATCGGCTGCCATGATCAGGGTCGCTCGTAACTGAAATTTTTCCTTGATGCGCTTCCACAATTCTTTTTACATAGCTAAGCCCTAATCCAAACCCTTTTACATCATGAAGATTTCCAGTGGGCACACGATAGAATCGATTAAATATTTTTTTCTGATGGTCTCTATGAATTCCAATCCCGTTATCCTGAATTTCAATTAGGAGCATCCCATTCTTTGTATGCGTAGAAATTTGAATCTCAGGATTTTTGCTATTGTATTTAATGGCGTTGTCAATAAGGTTAAAAAGAACATTGACGATGTGAAGCTTATCGACTGATACCACCGCATTGCTCGCCTCCAGGTTTAGTTGAATTTTAGAATTAGTCGCCTGAAACGATTTGTTCTTTACGGCTTCATGAATTAATTCATGAAAGTCAGCGCTTTCTCTTCTTAATCCAAGTTCTTCTTTCTCAATACGTGCCATTTGAAGTACCCGCTCTACCTGTTGCTTTAACCGTTGATTCTCATTTTCAATAATTGAGGCATAATTGAGTAAACGTTCAGGAAATTGTATGATATCCGGATCTTTTAAGACTTGCGTGGAGATGGCAATAGTAGAAATAGGTGTCTTAAATTCATGGGTCAGGTTATTGATGAAATCTTTTTGAATTTCAGAAAGCCTTCTTTGTCTGAGAATGACCAACAATGTATATACAAAGAAGAAGATCACAACCAGAAGTACAATGGAAGAAAATCCCCAGATTCCCATTTGACCAATTAGATTGGCTTCGACACCAGAAAACATTACTCCAAAATAATAGCCATCATTATTCCAGGTAGGTAATTCCCTAATTTGAGTGCGGTTACTTATTTTTTGTGGAGAAATAGCGTTTCCTCCAGCCATACACTTTTCAGCGCAATCATAAATGCCGTATTCAAAATTTGCGGTGATGTGCCGCTTTTCAAATTCAGTAAGAAGTAAAAACTCAAGAAGATTACTGTCAATTGGTCCATTAACCAATACCACAAAGTAGTTTGTCGAAAGTTGCTTAACTGGATTATTGGCAGCAGATGGTGTTTTGCTGATTTCTATAATTTTGTTGGCTACATTCGTCAGGGATGAGACTACATCGTGATTGAATTGATTTTCCTTGAGATTAAAAGCTTTTCTCACCCAATAGATTTGAGTGGCGGTAATGCCCGTAATACTAATAGCCGCTAAAATGATTACAATCCTTAATGTAAACCTGCTCACCAGGTAAAGGTATATACTATTTGAGTCGAGAATAGCTGATTAACAAGTCCTTAACATTTATTTTGCACTTTTTAACAAGTGGTGTGGTTTTTGATTCCGAAGTTTGTATCGTTCAAAAGAAGGAAGTAAGTTTAAACTTAAATTGATTAATAAAATGAAAAAATTGCTCGTTATCATGTTTTTGGCAGCTCTTGTGGGCACAGCTTATGCACAACAGGCTCCGGCAAAGCAAGCGTTTGCCGCTTTTACTTGGGACTCACAAGCTCATGATTTTGGAAAAATTAAACAGGGTGTGCCGGTGACACACGAATTCAAATTTACGAATACAGGTAAAACACCTTTGATCATTACTAATGTACAGGCATCATGCGGATGCACTACTCCAAGTTGGACAAAGGAAGAGGTAATGCCAGGCGGAACCGGTTTTATTAAGGCAACATATAATGCTGCTGCAATGGGCGCATTTAACAAAACTGTAACGGTTACAGCAAATATTGAAAGTGGATTTGTTCAGTTATCAATTAAAGGCGAGGTTCAGACAGGAACTGAAACTCAAGAATAATTTCATCAAATTATTTAGAATAAAAAGTCAGACCGAAAGCCTGACTTTTATTTTACCAACCGTATTGAGTGGATCATTCGTGATAGTACATATCGATGATATGTTGGCTAACTAATTTATAAATTTCAGCAACGGAATTATCCTCTTGCAGAAATTCAAGATGACTATCTAAGATACTCAGGTCACCCCGTTTAGCAGGTCCTGTTTGCGCTTCATCCGGTCCGATATGCATACTTTTATTGATGGTTTCTGTAATGAGCGGTTTGAGCCATTCATAATCCAGGCTGTTTTGTTGTAAGATGTCTTTTGCGATCGTTAGCATATGATTGGAAAAGTTGGAGGCAAATACAGCAGCTACATGAAGTGCTTTTCGTTCTTCCGATCCGATTTTCCTTACTTCCTTACTAATACTCTTAGCCATTTGAATCAAGACCTCCTCCGCTTCTTGAGAATAACTCTCAATAAAAATGGGAACATTTTTAAATTCTACTTTTTTTGATTTTGAAAAAGTTTGAAGTGGATAAAATACACCAAGATTTTGCGTAGCCGCATATTGCAGTTCGGTGATTGGTTGGCTTCCAGAGGTGTGTACAAGAATAGCGTCTTCCGGGAGAATGATTTCGCGAGCGATATCACTAATAACATCATCATTTACAGCGATTACAAAAATCTTTGAATCGCTGGTTGAAAAATCAAGGGTAGCTTTTACTTCAGCTTGATAAAGTCGCTCAGTAATTGCCTCTGCATGATTTGGATTTTGACTATAGACTTCACGTACAACGTATCCGGTATTATCCAGGGCAGGGGCAAGATGCCAGGTTAAATTGCCTGAGCCAATAAAAGAAACGAAAAACGGAGCTGACATTTGAATAAAATTAATTAATAAACTGATTATTATCAGGAGTAATTGTGAAAAGACGTTTTACATTCGATCATGAATTTGCCCTACAAGAAAGCGGAAGACGCAATTAAATTAATTAATTCCGGAGATCGTGTTTTTATTCATGGTAGCGCGGCTACCCCTATTACTTTGCTGAAAGCACTGGCAGCGGAATCAGATCATTTGCGCAATGTGGAAATGCTTGCAATCAGCACCATGGGACAATTGGATATTGCTAAACCTGAATTTAAAGATCGCTTTTATTTCAATTCTCTTTTTGTCAGCGAAAATATAAGGAGCTGTATCAACAGTGAAAATGGTGAATACATACCCATCTTTCTTAGCGAAATTTCTAAACTTTTTGAGAAAGGAATATTGCCGATTAATGTCTCCATGATTCAGGTATCGCAACCCGACAAGCATGGTTTTTGTTCGTTAGGAACCTCAGTAGATGTAGCCAAGTCAGCGGTGAAACATTCAAGAAAAATAATAGCCCAGGTAAATTCGAATGTCCCTCGCACGCATGGTGATGGATTTATTCATGTGAGTAAACTCGATGCGATGGTCGAGGTCAAAGATTTATTACCCGAGGTGGATTACAAATCAAGAACGACTGCAGCGGAAATAACTATTGGGAAAAAAATAGCAGAACTAATAGAGGACAGATCAACACTGCAAGTTGGAATCGGTGCCATTCCCGATTCCGTGCTTCAATCATTGGGGCATTGCAAGGATCTAGGCGTTCATACGGAGATGTTTTCAGATGGGGTTATTGACTTGATTGAACAGGGGGTGGTTACCAACGCTTATAAGAAGAAACATAGAGGAAAAGTAGTAAGCTCATTTGCCTTGGGCACGAATAGGCTATATACTTACATTGATGATAATCCCGGTTTTGCATTTTTGGAGGCTGATTATGTAAATGATGGGAGAGTTATCCGATCCAACCCCAAAGTGGTAGCAATTAATAGTGCTATAGAGATTGACCTTACGGGCCAGGTCTGTGCTGATTCCATCGGTACGTACCAGTTTTCGGGGGTAGGCGGCCAAATGGATTTTATTCGAGGGGCATCCTTGTCAGAGGGAGGGAAGCCGATTATTGCTCTTTCTTCTGTAACGAAAAAAGGAGAGTCGAAAATTGTTCCCTTCTTAAGACAGGGGGCGGGCGTTGTTACTACGCGAGCTCATGTGCACTATGTGGTTACCGAATACGGAGTGGCTTATCTTTATGGAAAAAATTTACATCAACGGGCATTGGCGCTAATGAGTATTGCACACCCTGCTCATCGGGATGAAATAGAGAAAGAAATAATCAAGCGTTTTGGAAGTCATCAATTTCCTATCCGCTAAACAGGAACGTTATATATTTCGGCAAGTTTTTCAGCTACGAAATCAATCTCCGATAGGGTATTGAACTTACTAAATGAGAAACGAACTGCACCTCGCTTTGAGTTTGGATATACAGCGCCCAATACATGCGATCCGGTTGAGGCACCACTCGCACAAGCGCTGCCTCCAGATACTGAAATCCCTTGTAAATCAAGATTGAACAACAGCATATCATTCTCAGTTGATTCGGGAAGGGAGACGTTCAATACAGTGTAAAGGCTTTTGTCAAGATTAGCCGATTGACCATGAAACATAACTCCTGGCAGGATTGCCTTTAGTCGGACAATCATATGTCTTTTCAAACTTTCAATATAAGCCTTGTGCTCATCGAGGTTTTGGTAACAGATTTCCAAGGCTTTTGCCAAACCAATAATACCATAAACATTTTCAGTGCCGCCACGCATGTTGCGTTCCTGCGGACCGCCCTGCATGAAAGGCTGAATTTTTTTGCCTTTATTGAGATACATGAATCCAACTCCTTTCGGGCCATGGAATTTATGAGCCGCTGCGGCCATACCGTGTACGTTAAGCTTCTTCAAATCATGGCGATAGTGTCCTATAGATTGTACCGTATCCGAATGAAAATAGGCCTGATATTTCTCACACAATTGCCCCACCTTTTCTATATCAAGTAGGTTTCCGATTTCATTATTGGCTTCCATTAAGGACACCACAGCCGCTGGATACAATTGGAGTAATTCCTCAAGATGAGTTAGGTCTACATCACCGTCTGAAGTCAATTGTACGTGGTGTAACTGAATTAACCCTTGTCTCTCCATCAATTCCAATGAATGCGTTACCGCATGATGTTCGATAGATGATGTGATTCCATGTTTAAGTTGATGCGTTTCAATAGCAGAGCGAATAATACAATTGTCTGCTTCTGTTCCTCCCGATGTAAATATGATTTCACCTGGCGTGCAGTTAAGAAATTCAGCAATTTTTTTACGGGCAGATTCAATAGCAGCTCTTACTTTCCTGCCATGGGCGTGCGTGGAGGAAGGATTGCCAAAATCTTCGATCATAAATGGCTTCATGGCCTCGAATACTTCTGGATCTAATGGAGTGGTGGCGGCATTATCGAGATAGACTCTCATTTCAATTTCGAATTATAATTCTTCGCGGTTTAACGTATTCTTCCTTAGTTAATTATTTCATTAATGTCGTTAATAATACGTTGGGCCAATTCACTGGCTTTCTTTTCGTTTTGTGATTCAGCATAGATTCGAATGATCGGCTCCGTATTGCTCTTACGCAAATGAACCCACTCCTTTTCACTTTCGAAATCAATCTTTACTCCGTCAATCGTATTAATGTTCTCTTGTGCATATTTAGCTTTCACTTTTTCAAGGACCTCATCAACATTGATTTTTTGAGTCAGTTCAATTTTATTTTTTGAAATAAAGTAGGCTGGATAGGATTTTCGTAATTCGGATGCCTTCATTTTTGATTTGGCAAGATGAGTTAGAAACAAGGCAATGCCCATTAAAGCATCGCGGCCATAATGAAAGTCTGGAACAATGATGCCACCATTGCCCTCGCCACCAATCACTGCTTTAAATTCTTTCATTTTAGTAACCACATTTACTTCTCCTACAGCCGCAGCGAAATAGCTACCTCCCCGGCTTTCGGTAACATCGCGCAAAGCACGAGTTGATGATAAGTTGGAAACAGTATTGCCTTTCCTTTTGCTAAGGATATAATCAGCCACCGCTACTAACGTGTACTCTTCTCCAAAAGGCTTTCCATCTTCCTGTATTAATGCAAGACGATCTACATCCGGATCAACCACAATGCCCAAGTCACAGTTTTGCTGTTTTACAGTTTTGCTTATGACAGTAAGATGTTCAGGCAAAGGTTCTGGATTATGCGGAAACTGTCCATTGGGTTCACAATACAATTCAACTACTTTCTTCACGCCAAGCTCTTTTAATAGCAAGGGTACCGTAATTCCACCAGTAGAATTCACGGAGTCAATGGCTATTTTAAATTTGGCACTCTGAATAGCCTTCTTGTCGACGAACTTATGTTTTAAAATAAGTTCGATATGCTTTTTTATATAACTATCATTGCGAGTATAGGATCCTAATCGATCAACAGTGGCAAAGTCAAAATTGTCATGTTGAGCAATTTTCAACAGTTCATGACCATCATTGGCAGAAAGAAATTCTCCTTTTTCATTTAATAACTTTAATGCATTCCATTGTACAAGATTGTGACTTGCTGTTAGAATAATTCCCCCAGCTGCTCTTTCTTTGGTGACGGCTACTTCAACAGTGGGGGTGGTGGATAATCCTAAATCAATAACATGTAATCCAAGACCCTGAAGTGTTGATGCAACCAGTTGGCTAATCATTTCACCAGAGGGTCGCGCATCACGGCCAATCACCACTTTTTTTCCTTTGCGCGATTTGATCCATGTGCCGTAGGCCGCTGCGAATTTTACGGCATCAACAGGGGTAAGCGCATCACCAGGGGTACCACCGATGGTCCCTCGTATGCCGGAAATAGATTTAATTAAGGTCAAGGTTGTGATTTTTAAAAGTGAGACCTCAAATCTAATAAAATTAAAAGGTTAAGGCATGATTAAGGTGATGGACCTACAAGTCGTTGTAAAAAGCCTACTTCTTTTTGATTTCAGGCATTACGGTTGTTGTCGATTTTTCGGGATCGCCACAGGCTTCACCTTCTCCTATTACTTTACCACAGTAACCGCAAGTGATGCCTTCTTTTGCAAGAAATGGGCTTTGGGTAGCGCATGTTCCTCTAAATTCACCACTCTTGACAAAGAACAATCGAACTGACATCAGAATGAAGAATAAGGCAAAGATTCCTATGGTAAACAGAAAAACGATCATGATATAATTACGAATTTTTCCAGTGACAAAAGTACAACACCTCATTCAATTGTTAAGTTTACATCAAGAATTAAAAAAGGAAAAAAATGTCACTTTCTGCCCCTGATTTAAACCGCGAAGCAAAACTGAAAGCATTTGATCGCCTCCTTACTGTTATGGACGAATTGCGTGAAAATTGCCCCTGGGATAAGAAGCAGACGATGGAAACCCTCAGGCATCTAACAATCGAAGAAACCTATGAACTATCGGATGCTATTCTGGAAGGAGATTTGAATGAAGTAAAAAAAGAATTGGGCGATCTCATGTTGCATTTGACTTTTTATGCACGAATCGGTTCTGAACTCCAGGCGTTTGATATAGCGGATGTATTAAACTCAATTTGTGATAAACTTATTGAGCGCCATCCGCACGTATATGGAGATGTAGTTGTGACTGATGAAAAAATGGTGAAAGAGAACTGGGAGAAAATAAAATTAAGAACTGGAAATAAATCTGTTTTGGAAGGGGTGCCCAAGACACTTCCGGCTTTAGTCAAGGCAATCCGTATTCAGGATAAGGCAAGAGGCGTTGGCTTTGATTGGGAAAGGAAGGAGCAAGTTTGGCAAAAGGTAGAGGAAGAAATGCAAGAATTTAAAAATGAATTTAACGCGGAAGGGAATCAAGGGATTGATCAGGAGAAGGTGTTGGCTGAATTTGGTGATTTACTTTTTTCGCTGGTGAATTATGCCCGGTTCATTAACATTGATCCGGAAGAAGCATTGGAGCGGACGAATAAAAAATTCATTAAGCGGTTTCAATACCTGGAAACAGAATCTGCCAAAGAGGGTAAGCAGATGGGGCACATGAGTTTGGAGGAAATGGATGAATACTGGAATAAAGCAAAGGATATTTAATGTTCCCAGTCAAACTCTTCTTCTGATAATTCGAGCTCTTTCTTCTTTTTGATTCCTTTTTGTTTAAAGGCATCTTTCAATTCCTGAACCTCTTTTTTAAGGTCACCTGCAATTTTTTTCTTTACCGCATCCTGATCTAAATTAACCACATACTTATCGGTGGTCCCCGTTATTTTTAAAAATATTTTTGGTTTCCCCGAACCATCGTCTTCAATGGCACCAAAAGCTTCATCCGGATCAATTTTCTTTTTACCTCGCAACGGAGCAACAACACGATAATCAATATGTTGATCGAATGAATGAGTTCCGCTTAAACGAATCTCAGTGGCATTGCTTTTAATATCCATCTGGGGGATATAAATGGTTTTGTTCTCTATGTGAATTTCATTTTTCAAATCCGCAAAACGCAGCTTGCTGAGACTTTCATCATCAATGTACTTGTTCAGCTTCTTCATGGGTTCAAAATTGTTGAGTTCACCGTTTTTAATGGTAGCGCTAATGTCTGAAATTAGTGTAGAAGGTATTAAATGAAGTTGCTCATTCAATACCATCTCCAGCTCAACATCAGCAAAGACTTGACCCTTCAAATGCTTGTCCTGAATAAAATCCTGATAAAAATTTTCGAATACATAGAACACGCTGTCAAGATATATGCCATTAAGAACAAAAGAGCTCACCACATCAATGGTCTTGGGATTTTTGGCGTCTACAATTCCATTAAATTTCAAGGTACCTCCAAGAGCATCCATAGTAATATTCCGGGAAACAGCAACCTGGTTTTTAACCAGCAAATCGCCCTTCATTTTGGATGGTTTGAAGCGCTTATATTTCATTCGTTTTACATCACAATTAAAATTGAGTTGTACATCGGGTGAAATACTAAAATGATAGTTTTTAGATTGTTCTTCGCCAAATGCGATGGCGAAAAGTTGATCGAGATCCAGGAATTCCGACCGTAGATCGGTTTCAATTCCAATAGGTTGTTCTTCAAACAGCAGAAAGGTGATGATGTTTTTGAAAAATCCGTTTAGATGAAAATCACTGTTTTCAAGGTATCCGGTTACGTTGCTTAAGGCCAGATCATGATTATTAAATTGCAGTGTGCCGTTAACATCCTTTAAGCGGACCTGATGTGATCCATAGGCAAAGTTAAGGTTACTCATCACTATGGCTCCGTTTGTCTTCACACTTTGAACGGTAGTTTTCTTTTTAAGCATGGACGTTTGCCCTTTGAAAGATATATCCGCTGATAGGTTGCCGCTTACTGACGACAATCCGGAAACCGGATAAAAATTAAAAATAGAAGCGGCATCAAGATCTCCATTAAAATCGAACATGATGAAGGGGTCATCGAATCCGCGTATCGACAGGTCAGCGTTGAACACCTGATCATTAAGTTTGCCATTCACGTCACTAAGAAATAATTCAGCGCGAGAAAAGGAGGAGATGGACGGACTAACAAATGATCCTTTCAGGTTAGCATTTTTAATTTGTGTTTTATATTCAGGATGGTATAGGGTGGTGTTTTTACAGCCAAATTCTACCGAGATGGATGGACTATTTTGATCACTGATTTCTCCTTTCAGTAAAAGCTTGAAAAACACATCCCCGTCGCTGCGGTATTGCTTCAATCGTTGG
>JAHEMS010000496.1 GCA_024643595.1 Bacteroidota bacterium | reverse complement strand
GTTGGCAAAAAAGCGGAGGAAAAAGCGCATTTCGGTGAAGCAACTACCGAGTTGATCGAACTTGTCAATAATAACCCGGAGCTCAAATCAATGCTTATCTCTTCAATAGATAAGGCTCGAAAAATAAATCCTGACAGAAACACCAACCCAGCTCAAAACTTACAAGAATATTATGAGTTTGTTTCTTGGGCTGAGACATCCATGCCCTGGGCACTATTAAAAAAAGAAGAGTATCCCGAAATCTTCGATAATACTTTTCAGAGCCTTTGTTATTTCTATTTTCTGATTGATCAGCCACTTCCAGAATTGGAAGGAAAAGGTTTGGTTAATAATTCATTGCAATATGCTGAACCCTTTGCCTCTTGGTTGGTTACGTTCAGTAAATCGTGGGGCCATTACCTGGACACTGAAGATTCCTGGAATGAAAATATCTACAAGTTGGCGCTTAGCGATTCTGCTTTTGGCATACAAAATGGGTGGTACGAAGAACCATCGAATTGGAAAACATTTAATCAATTTTTTGCACGCTTTCTGCAATCTTCCGAGGTAAGACCAATTGCTTCCCCGGAAGATAACACGGTTGTCGCTTCATTTGCTGACTCCAAACCTCAAGGTGTCTGGTCAATCGATAAACAATCTACGATTGTAGAAGCCGAAGGAGTGGCTGTCAAGTCAGCCACATTGAGATCCATCTCAAAACTTATCGGAGAAGACAGTCAATTCAAAGATGCGTTTGCCAACGGCACATTTACCCATTCCTTTTTAAATGTTAATGATTATCATCGTTATCATTTTCCAGTCAGCGGAACAATTAAAGAAGTCCGCCTCATTCAGGGGATCAACCCAACGGGTGGTTCGTTGTGGTGGGATGCATCGCATAACCGATATGCCTTTGACTCTTCGGCTAAGTTAGGCTGGCAGAGTGTCGAGACAAGAGGATGTGTTATCCTTGAGACAGAAGAATATGGTCTAATTGCACTGTTACCAATTGGAATGGTAGTGGTTGGCTCAGTGAATTTTGAGGAATCGGTTAAGGTTGGCACCACGGTGAAGAAAGGGGACATGTTAGGCAACTTTTCATTTGGTGGTTCTGACTTTATCATGTTATTTCAAGACAAGGTTAGGTTTACCCTGGATGCTCCAAAGGAAGAAGGCAGCGATTCCTATAAACACCTTTTAATGGGCGAAAGACTTGGATATTTAATAAAAAAATAGTGGAGAACGTACAAATGGATAGAAAGTTTAATGCTGAAGATCGTATGACTACGTATTCATCGGACTTTCTTTAATGACCTGTTCCAAAGAAAATTTTCATATAAACCATCGATTGGTTTAAACAATAATGCGATAGAAACTTTTACCAACAAGCTAATCAGATTATTGTAAGCATAATTATCAATCAGAGGATCTAAAAAAAGTTCAGAAATAATGACCAGGATAATGATTGTTATCCAACTAAAAATAACAGCTTTACGATTCACTTTTAGTTTTTTAATTTCTTCCAAAGTGGCAGCAAGTAAGCTGTGTTTCTCCGCTATTTCTTTTCGCTGTCTTTCAATTTGTCCATTTTTAAACCTCAGGATATTACGTTCCTGTTCACCTTTTATTTCATCATACAAGGCTATATATTGTTCATAATAGTTAATGGCTAATTCATAATTCTTAGTGATATGATGTGCCCTGGCCATCAATCGTAATACTTCAATTTTCTTCCATTTTGTCTGGTACTTATCAACCAGCAATTGACAGCGACTCAATAGTTGAATCGCCTCTAAAATCTTCTTTTGTTCGAGGTATACTTCGGCAAGCGCAATCATACTGGTGCAGGCAGCATCCTCCAGTCCATTTTCTTCCCGGATCGCCAGACTACTCGTTAGAAATTTTTGAGCATTATCATAATCCTTAATTTCAAGGTAAAGTACTCCAAGATCATTTTGAACCCTGGAAATAATTGGTGGCGGACGGTTGCTCACCTCAAGTGCTTTGGTTAGATGGAATTTGCTTTTCTCATATTCCTGCATTTTCAGATAGCAACCACCCAATCCCATGTGGAATCTAAAAAAGGCAGACTTGTCCTGATCAACTTGGGTACTGTTATAGGCGCTATTGAAATAGCTGATAGACATGTCATATTCATTGATAGTGGTATGGATTTCGCCCAATGATTGGTAGCAGTAAGCAATAAACTGCTGAAAGTCTCCGTTTTTGTCGATCAACTCAGTGGCGATAGATAAATTGGTAACAGCTTCATCAAGATTACCAGCACTTCTATTGGTAAAACCTAAACCCATATAGGCAATACCTTGCTGATTAGCATCTTCAGGCAATAGCTTAAAAACTTTTTCAAACTGCACTTTTGCTTCCTTGTAGTCATTAAAGAAAAAAGCAGTAATGCCTTTTACAAAAAATAAAAGCCCATATAATCCTGAGTCTACTTGTTCTTCTAAAGATTGAATTAAACGTGCAGATTTTTTGTCAATTTCAACTCTGTTTCTGGTCGCCACAAGGTACATGTAGTTCACTACTTCCTTATTGATTGTGGCCGTGTCTAAATCGTTCATCTTGAATTTGAATATGCTAAACAATTTGGCCTTTTTAAATATAATTCCTAAAACTATTTTTTAGGCTATGTGTATGAATCAGAAAAGCCTAACTAAATTTAGTTAAGTACCTAAGTACATAAATAACGTTAATGCACCTTTCCTTGCTGATTGGTGTATAATTTGTAGATTGAGTTACGAACAACATCCTGCATGTCGTTATAAGAGTGGTGCATTAATCTAATCTGATCAAATCAACATGAGAAATTGCATAATCATAAGCTTTATACTAGTAAGTGCTTATATAAATGATTCTGTTCAAGCACAACCGTTTACTTCCTATACGAAAACCGCTTATATGATTCCAATGCGTGACGGTACGAAATTGCATACCGTAGTTCTTTCTCCCACAAAGAACACAAAAGATCT
>JAHEMS010000495.1 GCA_024643595.1 Bacteroidota bacterium | reverse complement strand
TTCAGTGATCTATGATAAAACATTTAATGCAGATAGAACGTATCTTGACCAGGCGCATTAATGATCATGCACCGCACCATCTTCATCCCACATTTCAGGGAACTCCCACTCAGGAATGCCGCGTTCATTGTCCACCAAATGTTCATCCAGGGTAATGCCCAGACCCGGTCCATCAAAATTTCCCTTCACAAAAATACTCCCTTCAGTCATGGTCAGCGGTTTTGTAATGTAACTCTTGCCTAAGTAACTCCGCGCTACCTTATTCTCTTTAGGAACGGCCTGAAGGTTGGGCAACTCATGGGCAACAAAATTAGGAATGGATGCCGCTACGTGCATCGAAGCTACAGCCCCCACAATACCTTCCTTGGCATGCGGCAGCATTCCGGCATAGAAAGCTTCTGCTATCGTGGCGATTGCTTTTAACTCGGTAATGCCGCCACAGTGAGTAACATCGGGTTGCAATAGGGATGCAGCACTCAATGACAAAAGTTCGCGGAATTGCCACTTGGTCACCATGCGCTCTCCGGTAGCGAAAGGGATGTAGGTCTTCTTCGCCATGTCGGCCATAAGGGGAAGGTTTTGAAACTGAATGGCTTCTTCAAAAAACCAGGGTTGAAAGGGTTCGAGCGCCTTAATCAACAGCATCGCGGTCTGCGGCTGATGATCTCCATGAAGTTCTATTCCCATGTCCACTTTAGGTCCGATCGTCTGACGGATGGCGCTGATATTTTCTACGACACCCTGAATAAAATCCGGGTTCTCTACATAGCGTGAATTGCGCCCACGACTGGACGTGACACCGACTTTCATGGACTGATAGCCTTCTGCCAGCACTTTTTTTGCTTCCTCAGGATTGGCCGCCTGCCCATAGACACGAATGCGATCACGGGTCAATCCACCTAACAACTCATAGACAGGAACGCCTAGTGCTTTGCCTTTGATATCCCACATGGCAATATCCACAGCCGACAGTGCGCTGGTGAGAATGATGCCTCCCCGATAAAAAGCATGGCGATACATCGCCTGCCAATGGTGAGCCACCAGGCGTGGATCTTTGCCTACCAGGTATGGTTCAAGTTCCTTGATGGCAGCGATGGTGGTTGAGATACGCCCTTCCACAGTACCTTCACCAATACCTATGATGCCGGCATCGGTATGCATCTTAATAAAGATGGTTCTGCAGGAATGTACGGGTATAATCTCCAGCTTCGTGATCTTCATGTTATCAACAGGAGCGATTAAGGCCCTGGTGGGATTAAAAACTTCTGTACCGTTTTTAGCGGTTGCTTGTTCTGCGATCAGCAAACCTGCCATACCTGCTGAGATTCGTTTTATCCAGTTTCTTCTTGAAAAATTTGATTGATACTTCATGGTGGTTTAGGGATGGTGTAACTTAAATTTAGTAATAAGTTATAGGATCCCTCAAAAACAAAGACGTGTCATTTTCCGCAGGCAAGACTAATTGGCACAATCCAAACTTTAAAGCTAAGTTGTAAGAAATATGGTCGTTGTATTTTTTGGATTGGTAGTAATCATGACACTGATAATGAGGCAGTATTATCGTTATCAAAATACACGACAAAGCATAGGAGGAAAAATGTCATCCGCCAAAGCATTTTGGCTCGGGTATGCGCTTTTTAATTACTTCATTTTTCCGATATATCTCTACTTCTTATTTGAAGAGGAGACCCTCCAAACCAGTATGACCATCATCATTGCCTTATTTTATTTTCGCATGTTGATTCAGGGCTTTCTGATGTTTGCCACTAGAAACTGGATCCCCATCTACGGAATTGCCTACAATATCTTCAGCGTTGCAGTAGTGATCTTGATTTTGTGTTTCGTCTGGTATGGAAGCCACGCCTTCATCGATCAGTTGGGCTCACTGCTGCTGACACTGGTTATTTTTAAATTATGTTTAATTTTGGTTACGGACACTTACTATGCTATGAAGTTTCAAAAAATAGTTGGCGATGAAACCAAAGGAGCGAATGCGATTTGGTATGCGTCCAATGAAGCTAAGTTTGATGCTATCAATCAGACTACAACTTCAAACAACAAAATATTCATATTGATCAGCATAATTGAGATCGCACTTTTGATGGCATATGTTCAGTCCTGACCCTACTAAATGGACGGGCAGTTATGCTTTGCCCCCGCGTAATGATGTGCGATGGCGGGCCTTTGGACTCTTATTTCTATATCTGATTTTGGGGATAACAACCTTGGGATTCAGCAGGCAACCCTTGCAGGTTGTCGCCCTGATACTGGCTGGTGCTGTGCTTGACGTACTACTGAGTGGATTGCTGAAATCGCGCAAGATTTTTCCCCTGTCCGCCATGATATCCTGTTGTTCACTGGCACTCATATTGAATTGGTCGCATGGGATGCAGAACCTGTGGTTGCCGGTCTTCATCTGCATTGCTTCCAAATACCTGGTCACACTAAATGGCAAGCATTTTTTCAACCCGTCTCTGTTTGCTATTTGTATCTGCCTTCTCATTGGCGAAGAACTGGTTACCCTCGCACCTGCCTATCAATGGTATGGCAGCGCACAAACAGCATGGATGATGGGCTTGTTCATCATAACCGGTGCCTTGTTCTTGTTTGTATTTAAAATTAATCGCAGTTGGCTCATCGGTTCATTTCTTCTGGTCTATTTTCTGCAAACATTTTACCGGGCACACGTTATGGAATATATCATTCCCTGGGAAACACTAGTACTCGGTTCATTAACCTCACCGGCCTTCTTCCTGTTTACTTTCTACATGATTACGGATCCGGCTACAAGCCCCGGTAAAAGGATGGATCAGATATGGCTTGGTATTGCCATCGCTTTGGTTGATCTGCTCTTTCATTTGAAATTCAGCTTGTATACTTTCTTCTTCGCCGGCATGAGTGTGGCCATCGCCCGGTACTTGTATTTTCTAATCATCAAGCTTAGGACCCAGCCAGACGACTGGTCTCTA
>JAHEMS010000494.1 GCA_024643595.1 Bacteroidota bacterium | reverse complement strand
TAAATTAAAATTAATCGGGATTACCGGAACGAATGGTAAGACAACCGTTGCCACATTATTATTTAACTTATTTACTTCATTGGGTTACCGATGCGGCATGTTATCCACAGTTGTGAATAAGATTGTGGATAAAGAAATTCCAGCAACACACACTACTCCGGATCCTATTCAGATTAATGAACTTCTGGTTAAGATGCTGGAAGAAAAATGCACGCATTGCTTTATGGAGGTCAGTTCCCATGCTGCTGCTCAAGGCAGAATTGAAGGCTTGCATTATGTCGGTGGAGTTTTCACCAATTTATCGCACGATCATCTTGACTATCATCATACTTTTGAAAGTTATATCCGTGCCAAGAAAATATTCTTCGATGGTTTATCTTCTGATGCGTTTGCCTTGGTAAATATCGATGATAAACGAGGTATGGTGATGTTGCAAAACTGTAAGGCCAAAAAGCAAACCTATGGGTTGAAAAAGATGGCTGATTTCAAAGCCAAAATTATCACTAATTCGATAGAAGGACTTGAACTAGAAGTAGGTGAGCGAAGTGTGTGGTTCAAATTGATTGGCGATTTCAATGCTTATAATCTCGTTGCCGTATATGGTGCGGCTTGCCTGCTCAATGAAGATCCGGAAACTGTGTTAATGAAATTGTCAGCACTTTCAGGAGCTTCCGGTCGCTTTGAGTTGGTGATGCCAGGTTCAAAATTTACAGCCATTGTTGATTATGCGCACACACCTGATGCGGTAAAGAATGTGCTTGAAACCATTGAACATTTCAGATCAGGCAACGAACAAGTGATCACGGTACTTGGCTGTGGCGGTGACCGTGACAAAACCAAACGCCCACTGATGGCGGCCATCGCTTGCAAGTATTCCAATAAAGTAATTCTTACTTCGGATAATCCACGCAGTGAAGATCCAATGGAAATCATTAAGGAGATGCAGCTTGGCGTAGGACCTACTGATGCAAAGAAGACATTGGTCATGATTGATCGTGAGGAAGCTATCAAGACCGCGTGCATGCTGGCAAAGGATAAGGATATTGTTCTTGTAGCAGGTAAGGGCCATGAAAATTATCAGGAAATAAAAGGGGTGAAACATCCTTTTGACGATAAAGAAGTTTTGTCAAGAATGTTAAAAATGTTTACCAACTAATGCTGTATTATCTTTTCGACTATATCGAAAAAACCTTTGATTTTCCTGGAGCGGGACTGTTTCAATACATTTCATTTCGTGCAGGTGCAGCGGCTTTGCTTTCATTAATGATTACAATTTTATTTGGCGAAAAACTTATTAATTTTTTGCGGAAAAAACAGGTTGGAGAAGAGATTCGAGATTTAGGTCTTGAAGGACAGAAACAAAAGAAAGGTACTCCAACTATGGGAGGGCTGATTATCATTGCCGCCATACTGATCCCAACGTTGCTCATGGCGAAATTGGATAACGTATATGTGATATTGCTAATTGCAACTACTTTATGGCTCGGCTTCATAGGCTTTCTGGATGATTACATTAAAGTATTCAGAAAAAATAAGGAAGGACTGGCAGGTCGATTTAAAATTGTAGGTCAGGTAACGATAGGGCTCATCGTAGGGCTTACACTTTATTTCAACGATCATGTAGTAATTCGCGAGATAAAACCAGCAACGGTTGCCAGTATAGACACCTTTCAAACAGAAGGGAATCATTATGAATATAAGGACGTAAAATCGACAAAGACTACCGTTCCGTTTGTGAAAAACAATGAGTTCGATTATAGTTCAATTTTTCCGTGGCTTGATAAAAATTATACCTGGATTGTTTTCACGCTGATTGTTATACTGATTATTACGGCCGTTTCCAATGGAGCTAATATCACTGATGGAGTTGATGGATTGGCCGCGGGAACTTCTGCGATTATAGGTTTGACCCTGGCAATTTTTGCATATCTATCTGGTCGTGTCGACTTCAGTACCTACCTGGACATCATGTACATTCCAAACTTGGCAGAATTAGTAATTTTTTGTACGGCTTTTGTTGGAGCGTGCCTTGGATTCCTCTGGTTTAATTCATTTCCGGCCCAAGTATTCATGGGTGATACCGGGAGTCTATCATTGGGAGGTATTATTGCTGTATTGGCATTAGCTGTTCGGAAAGAACTTATGATCCCGTTACTCTGTGGAATTTTCGTAGTTGAAAATCTTTCTGTGATCATGCAGGTTTCTTACTTCAAGTATACGAAGAGGAAATATGGTGAAGGAAGAAGAATATTTTTAATGTCACCATTGCATCACCATTATCAAAAGAAAAATATACATGAATCTAAAATTGTAACGAGATTCTGGATTGTAGGAATACTGTTAGCGATTTTGTCATTGGCCATGTTAAAATTACGATGAGCGAACGTGTTGTCATATTAGGAGCAGGCGAAAGCGGAACAGGGGCGGCTATTCTTGCCAAGAAGAAAGGGTATGACGTTTTTGTTTCAGATTCAGGTACTATCAAAGACCAGTATAAAGAAGAACTGAATTTAAATGCGATTGCGTTCGAAGAAGGAAATCATAGCGAGGAAAAGATTACTAATGCGTCAGTAATTATAAAGAGTCCTGGCATTTCTGACAAAGTCGAAATTATTAAGAAAATAAAAAACAAAAACATTCCTATTATCGATGAAATCGAATTTGCTTTTCAATTCTTAACAGGAAAAGTAATCGCAATCACGGGGACAAATGGAAAAACTACTACGACTTTATTGATCTATCATTTAATGAAGTCTGCTGGTTTTAAAGTGGCGCTGGCGGGCAATGTCGGAGAAAGCCTGGCGCGAAAGGTGGCTAAAGAAGATTACGATTGGTATGTGATTGAAATTAGTAGTTTCCAGTTAGATGGCACGAAACGGTTTCAGCCACACATTGGTATTCTACTGAATATTACGCCTGATCATTTGGATCGGTATGGCTATAAAATGCAGAATTATATTGACTCCAAG
>JAHEMS010000493.1 GCA_024643595.1 Bacteroidota bacterium | reverse complement strand
CCCGACAGAAGGTGCCTGGAGTCGATTGCTGCCTGGTGACCTTGCAAAAAAATTCGATCCTGCAGCACGAATACCACTTAAACGAGTAGGAGAACATCAGGAATTGGCCAACCTTGCCGCTTACCTAATATCTGAATATTCAGCTTATATTAATGGTGAAGTGATAACAATTGATGGAGGGGAATGGCTAAAAAATGGAGGAGAGTTCAGCCACCTTGAAATGATTTCAGATGAAATGTGGAATACGCTCGAAAAGACAAGGGCGAAATGATATATCTCGAGTCTTTACTGGATAGGATTAAAGGTGATTGTATTTCCTGTGAAAGAATAAATACCTGGTTTGCCAAAAACAAACAGAGGAGCAAGATTCGATTCAATTGGAATTTGAATAAGGCTATTGCCAGATTCATCATAGACCTGAACAAACTTTTGTTCTAAATCGCGGAATGAAAATACCACCTTATTGTTTCCTCTGGCAACACCTTGAATGTCTACGTTGAGTGATCCCGTATTTTGTTTTTCGAAAACCATATTTCTTTGCCTATCAAATACAACCAGTTTATCCGTATCAACCCTGTAAATATAAAATCCGTCCCGATTGATAATTCGCTTTAAAATAAATTTCGAATTTATACCGCGAATAAGATTATCTGTTGATATTACCTCACCTTTTAAATTCTGTTTCACTAACGACCCCTCTTTGGAGATATAATATAAATACGTCTCAGAGGAGGACATACTTGGTTCGATATAATAATCACTGCCACTATTTTCCTTATTTACCCATTGAAAAGCATTTGTTTTCTCTCCTCTTCGGTTAAAAACCTGAACTGCTCCATCTACAAATACAACCATAAAATGATCTTTCCCTCCAATTTTGAAATGTTCGGGCGCATATGCAGTTTCTGAATTAAATTTTTTAGGTCCCCATTCATTAAGATTATCACCAGTTTTATCAAGCAGGTAAACGCTAAAATCTGATAATGAATTTAAGAATCGATAATTCTTAGTCTTATCATAATCGACCACCACCGAGTAACTTATCGTTGTGGGTAACGACTTTGGAAATCCAGAGACATCACGACCAAGTCGATCAATTATGTAAAGCTTACTACCTGAATAGAAGTAATATTGAAGTTTACTGTTTTTATAGTAATCGATTTGCACTAAAGAACCTTTTATTGGACCATCAATTTGCCTCTTCCAAATTATTTCGCCCTTTGGGGAAAGTAGATAAATCCAAAAGTTGGAATCTTGCACTATAATTTCCTGTACTCCTGAATTATGGTTTTTAACCAATGAAGCAAATTCTACTACGCCAGGCAATTCAATAATCGAAGATTTGGAATTTCGGTTTTCTGTTTCAGGTTTAGCCACAGATGAACCTAAACTCAGGTTAATATTTGAATAAAAGTGATTATCCAATGCACTCAATTGAAAAGAACACCATTTGATTTTTGAAAGACCAAGCGAATCAATCAAGTTTGAATATCCAATTAGTCGAGTATTAGTGGAGAAAAATTCAGGTTTTTTAATAATCAGAGTGAAATTACTTTCCTGAAGTCCTTTTTCACTGAATTTCTGAAATTCCAACGTCTTGCCCCAGGTATCTTCAACTTCTATGGCATCTATTACCGACTTCAATTCACGTACTGTTGGAGCCAATAACAGATAATTATCTTTAATAGTACAAAAGCTAAATGGATCATCTGGAAATATCGTTCCAAATCTTTTTTTCAATAAATCTCCGTTCACACTTCTAATTTGGTAATTGGAATATATTTCCGTGTAAGGCGCTATGAAATCAAAATCTTCCAACGAGCCAGACTTGAATTCCACAAAAGCGATTATCCTTTTCGATGACTTTTCTATGCCTACAAAAGCTATTTCGTTGCCGATATCAAATGCTTTTAGAAAGGAAGAATCTATATGATTGCTTAAGGAATGAAAATCAGACGCACCAAAATGCACTAACGAGTTAGCGTAATTTGGAACATACTTTGCCATTTTTAATGCAACCGGCTTTTGCTTTTGAAATAAAGCAATACCTGAACTTCCCCCTAATGAAAATCCGTTCAATGACAAAAACTCATCACTTGATTTAACATCATAAACTGCCTGATTTTTAAATTCCTTAAGCAATGGGATAGATTCCAATAAGCTGGACTCATCTGAAAATAATTCCGAAATACGACTTGTATTTATATAAACATCTCCTTGATCGGATTTCAACGAAGGAAAGTGAAAAAGCACCGAGTTATTAATTTTAAAATTTCTCTGTTCACTATGTTGAAATACTCTGACTGCATTTTCAACCAATATTGATGATCTACTCAAAACAAAAACACCCTGGATATAGGTGAAAGCTGCCTGAATTTCATTTCGTTCATTTATAAGTTCATGAATATCATACCCATTAGATTTACGATCGGTGATTTTATGATTTCCAGAAAACGATTTTATGCTCAAAATTGAATCATAACTTTTCTTGGAGATGGCAAATGAATATATGATATCAAATCCATCCTTTGATGATTTTTGTACGGCTGAAAGATAGACGTTAGTTTTTCCTGGAAAAAAATGCTTATACAGTGCATTCGGGAAGATCGGAGGCCGCTTTGACTCAAAAACCAAAACCGTATTACTCTCCAATACATCCCACGGGGAAATCTTAATTGGCTCACACGAGCCAAATAATATGATAAGAATTAAAAAAAGTTGAAAAAAGGAAGTAAACCGTTTTATCACTCTTCAAATTTAAAATAAAATAAAAAGGAATCCTCAATTACGGATCCCAAGTTTATTTACTGGTAGACAATTCTTTGATATGGATAAATAAAAAAACCCTTCATTGTTCATGAAGGGTTTTAGATAAAAAATAGGCAACGACTTACTCTCCCGGGTTTTACCCTAGTACCATCAGCGCGGGTGGGCTTAACTGCTCTGTTCGAAATGGGAAGAGGTGATCCCCACCGCTATAGTC
>JAHEMS010000492.1 GCA_024643595.1 Bacteroidota bacterium | reverse complement strand
AATTTCATAGTAGCGTGAAGCGAAAAGCAGAGTTTGCTATTAATTAAGTAAAGGCCAATAGTCGATAACTTTTATTGCCTTTTTACTTGCAGTTTCTTTTTGTAAAGAAACAATTTTTCGTCATTGATCTTACACATTATAGTATCGGTCGTGCGCTATACCGTCAGGCTCAGACAAATTACGAAGAATAATTAATTGATAAAGAATTGAAGCTTTGCCTGAACTAATGCATCCAGCCTAGGTTGTCCGGCAATAAACTTGGAAATATTGATGGCGGCAGAAGTTTTTTCTCCAATCATTTTTCCGAAATCGATCCGTAAAAAAACATAATAGGTATCCTCCGAAAACGATTGAATATAGGTCGCATTCATGCCAACCCACCCTCGCCAATCTGTTACAATCGCTACGGCCGGTACAACAAAGGACAAATTTTTGATAAGCCCATCAAGCGCTGGGTTTGTTTGATCCGGCGCACCATCTCCACCTAAACCATTGGCCACCTTGGTTGAAAAACTATATTTTATCTCAGGATAAAATGACACAAAAGGATTAGGTCTGAATGTGAATACAACACCTGGCTTGTAAACCCACGTGCCGGTACCTCTGCCAAGTCCTGATTCTCCAGTAGGAGCAGTCATTTCAAAATAGGTGGATACCCGTTGAAAGCTGGCATTCCCTGTCTCCTGCCATGGAACAAACATATATCTCATCTTTATATCGCCAACCCCAGTAGTATTTTCGTACCCGCCAAAGTCAGCGACATAAATATTATGAACCAAAGGCAGAGAGATTCCTAAAAGATGCTTTCCATTTTGTAATCCATATTCATAGCCAAGCCTTAACGCATAAAACCTGGCATTCGCTACAAAAAAATAGGTCTCAAGATCAGTAGTCATTCTGCTCTTCATCGTAGCCGGATCAGAGGCATCAAATTCACTGGATGGCTGAGCTCGAATCTGAGCTAGTAGTAACTCATTCGTTGTACTAATCATCAAGAATGTAAGTAAGAAATATTTCATCGCTTATATCACGTCGGTTCAGGGTAATTGTTTAAGCGATCGACACTTAAAAACTGTATTGGTAATTCTGTTTTACCTTTCATTGCGAGGTCTGCCATGATCTCTCCTACTACCGAAATAAATTTAAATCCATGACCACTAAATCCAGCAGCAAAAACTACTTGCTGATTATAATCTGGTAAAAAATCAATGATGAAATTTTCATCCGGCGTATTCGTATAAAGACATGTCTTCAATACGTGGGTTGAGGAATAACCTCCAGGTAAATATTTATTCAAGGCATCTATTAGGTCGCCTTCATCTTCTTTGGAAGGAATACGATTTACATGTTCGGGATCAGAAACGATTCCCGGATAATGCAGGGCCACTTTTAAGCCAATAGGTGCACCAAATTTTCCCGCAGGCAATATCGGAAATCCATAATACATCCCGTTTTGTATTTCGTCATCAATCATCCAACAAGGGAATTGTCCGATTTCAAATGACTTGAATTCATTCGGATTAACCCAACCGATAACCTGACGTGTTACCTTAAGCTGGCTTGAAAGACCTGGAATCAAAGTTCCTGACCACGCACCAGCAGTGATAATTAATTTTTTACCAGTATACGTTTCTTCGGCCGTTTTCACACGAATGATTTCATCAACCTTTTCCCAGGCTAAGGTTTTTGCTTTGGTGTGAATATGAGCTCCATTTTTAATGGCTTGTTCAACGTAGTTTAAGATGGCTCTTTCTGGAGTCACAAATCCTGCTTCAGGCTCAAATAATATGTCATAGTTTTCAGGAATTTGAAATTGAGGGAAGCGATCATTTAATTCGGCATGGGTAAGTGAATCTACTTTTAATTTATATTTCGTGGCAGATTCACGAACTCCCCTGATGAGTATATCATCTGGTTTTCCGGCATAAAGAAGGCCAGTGGGAAAATATATCTGGGATCCCGTGGCCGCTTCAATTTCTTTCCAGTTTTCATAGGCTCTTTTTAGTAAAGGAACATAATCGGGATGCTCAAAGTAGGCTTTCCGAATAATACGACTTTGCCCCGAATGAGATCCCTGATCATGAGGAATATCGAACTGCTCAAGCCCAAGAACTTTATAACCTTGTTTAGCAAGGAAATAACATGTAGCAGAGCCCATTGAGCCAACGCCTAAAACTATCACATCATAATTTCTGCTCATTCGACCAGGTTACCATGCCAATGTAGAAAAAGTAAGCTACATTTTAAAAACGATGTGGTGTGTGTTTACTTTTCCACAAAGTCTTTATCTTACATCATCAATTATTTACGATGAGTCAATCAACTTTTCATTTATACGATTTAAAAATCGAAGTCATTAATGGCGAAAAACCCTTTGTGTGTAGTCATCAATTGGGCGAAGCCTTTGAGGTTCGCGGTGAGAATCTATATTTCAAATCTGAAATTCCATTTTCGCTATATGCATTAGCCGCACTACTTCCCTTACTAACACCAAAGCAGCGGCCACTCAATCATAATGATTGGATGGCAACCGATCACATTGTTGCTTGTCCCGATCCAAATTGCGGTGCTCGATTCAAGATCAGCCGTATTGGTAAAAGAATGTATGAGCGGGCGGCAACGACAATTGTACCACTACCCGAACAAAACGATTGGACTGAAAAGGAATGAACATCGGACGTAAGGAAATTGCACCGGGCTTCAGCATTTCACAAATTATTAAAGGGGGCTGGCAACTATCTCAAGGTCACAGTGAAGGACATCTGGAACATGCGGTAGATGACATGTTTGACTTTGTCGATCATGGCATCACCACATTTGATTGCGCGGATATTTATACCGGTGTTGAAGACCTCATTGGAAAATTTCTTACTGAGCGAAAAAAAAGAATTGGCTCCATATCAGACGTGCAGATACTGACAAAGTTTGTTCCGGATTTGGACATATTGCATCGAATCAATAAGGCTTATGTAGAAAAGGTGATAGAT
>JAHEMS010000072.1 GCA_024643595.1 Bacteroidota bacterium | reverse complement strand
AATCAATGCTCTTTCTTATCGCATCTCCTGTGCGTTGGTACCAGAAATATCTTCCTCTCAAATACAATTTATAAGCTTCTGGATTAGTTGTCCCCCGAGCCTGTATTTCATTGATTTCATTGATGGACAATACCGTGTTAAGTTCAGAAGCAATTTTTTGAGCAATCTCACTTTGTAATTCAAAAATGTCAATCAACTCCCTGTCATAATTATCCGACCACATATGTGCATCTTGCCTGGCATTTATCAACTGGGCATGGATCCTGACTTTTCCGTCAATACTTTGAACACCGCCTTCCAATAAATAAGTTACTCCAAGTTCCTCCGCAATTTGAGGGATGGTCTTTTGAGTATTTCGGTATTGCATTACCGATGTACGAGATATTACCTTGAGTTCCCTGATTTTGGTAAGATCATTGAGAATGGCTTCCATGATACCATCACTAAAGTACTGTTGCTCAGGATCATTACTCATATTCACAAATGGCAATACAGCAATGGATTTTTCAAATTCGGCCTCAGCAACTGTTTGAGTAGAGGTTCGAGGTTCTTTTGATATGTTCTGATATCCTATATATCCTACAAGGAGCAATATGATTATTAATGCACCAACCATCATTACTTTCGTGCCCTGCAACTTAGCTGAGTGTTCTAATCGAGTTGGATCCTTTTCATCTGATTTATCTTCATCCACTTTTACCTGATAAATTTTAATCGGTTCATCTACATTCTTCAGGATTTCTTCGCGCAGAAATTCTGTCACTATTCCTTTTTTATTCTTGATATTCCTATAAACAGGCTCGGAGATCAGGATGCCTCCAACTTTTGAAATAGATTCGAGGCGTGAGGCTATATTAACCCCGCTTCCAAAAACATCTCCGTCCTTGAATACCACCTCTCCTTCATGAATTCCAATTCTAACAAAAAGCGTTGGATTATTTTCACAGGCATTTTGAATGGCCCCTGCGCAATAAACAGCATCTGAAACTGATGTGAAGCTGGCTAAAATTCCATCGCCCATTTCCTTAAGCCACTTACCATTGAACTTTTCAATCAGGGGTCTTTGAATTTCTCGATTCTCATCAAGCAGCTGGAATGCTCTCTGTTCATCTAGTTCCATCAAAGCCGTGTACCCCACAATATCAGTAAACATAATAGCTGCAAGCTGACGAGATTGGGACATGGAATTACGAATTATAACTAATTACAATTTACGAAAAATGATTTAGTAATAATGCCTTATGGTAAGTGCAATGACTTTTGAGTAATCGGCCAATGTCGGGTTATCTTACTTCACCATGTGGTTGGAATAACCCCACCAGTAGTAGGCATCTGCATGGTTTGAGTTATAGCTAATTGGTCTTTCTTAATTCGATTTTGAAAAAATCGGCCTACATTATACTTAACATTCCAAATAGAAAATTCTGAAAAATAACTTGATCAGGGGACCAGAATCCGGCATCTGATTTTTATCTTGCACCCGATGGAGAATTTCGTTGTATCAGCGCGGAAATACAGGCCCTTAGGATTCGAAGAAGTGGTGGGTCAGGAACATATTACCACAACACTAAAAAACGCTATCGATAATAATAAGCTGGCTCAGGCCCTGCTTTTTTGTGGTCCTCGTGGTGTTGGAAAAACAACCTGTGCCAGAATTGTGGCTCGCATGATCAATGGTTTTGAGGAAAAAGCAGAAATAAACTCACTTAATATCTTTGAACTAGATGCCGCCTCAAACAATTCAGTTGATGATATTCGAAATCTAATTGACCAGGTACGGTATCCCCCGCAATTCGGAAAATATAAAGTATATATTATCGATGAGGTTCATATGCTTTCAACATCCGCATTCAATGCTTTTTTGAAAACATTGGAAGAGCCTCCTTCTTATGCCATCTTTATATTGGCTACTACTGAAAAGCACAAGGTAATTCCTACGATCCTTTCACGCTGCCAGATTTTTGATTTCAACCGTATACAGGTTTCAGATATTGGACGTCAGTTAAAGAAAGTGGCTGACCGTGAAAAAGTAAAAGTTGAAGATGAAGCGCTACACCTAATCGCACAAAAAGCGGATGGCGCCTTGCGTGATGCACTATCTATTTTTGATTTGATGGTTACGTTCTCTTCTGGTAACAAAGTGACCTTCAATGATGTACTAAATAATCTTCACATTCTTGACTATGATTATTACTTCAAGGTCGTCGATGGTTTGCTTACTGAAAATCATACTGAACCGCTACTCATCCTTGATGAAATTCTGAAAAAGGGATTTGATTCGCATAATTTTATTATTGGACTTAGTGAGCATTTGAGAAATTTGTTAATCGCTCAGGATGCCCGAACAATTACACTGATGGAAGTTCCTGAAAGCACGGCCAAAAAATATAATGATCAGGCGGTTGCTACTTCTCCTTCTCTTTTACTCTCCTGGTTAAATATCGCCAATCAATGTGACATCAATTACAAAAGCAGTAAAAACCAGCGCCTTTTGGTAGAACTGGCCCTGATGAAAATGGCCCATATCAATGAGGTCTTCAAAGGTTCAGCATTTAACACTTCCGCAGAGAGTGGATTAAAAAAAAAATTGAATTAAGTTCAGAGATCCCAACTTCCTCCACTTCCAAAACATCGGAAGAATCTGTTGTTAATAAGGAAGTCGCTAAAAGGAAAACTGGTGAAGGAGTAAATGAAGTTCCTGCATCTACTGTAAAATCAGTAAAAGAAAATTCACGCACCAGAACCACGCTAAACCTTGGTAGCCTATTAAAGCCACAAGCCAGGACTGAAGAATTCAAAAAAGAAGAAAATAATAGATCCTCCGTAAAGGAAGATGAACCTGTGGTTGAAAGTAAGGTAAGGCAAGCCTGGCAAGATTACGCCGAAAAACATAAGGATCAGGTTGCTGAATATCATTTACTCAATCAGCCATTAACTATTAACAAAAATTTGATTACCGTGCTTCTCACCAACCCGATAGAGGAACCATTGCTTAAGGATATAAAATCTGACTTGGTTACTTATCTGCGCAAGCGATTAAAAAACAGTTATATTCAAGTTGAAGGGGAGATGCAACAATACAGTACGAAAAGAAAGGCTTACACGAATAAAGAAAAGTTCGAATACCTGGTAGAGAAAAATCCGCTGTTAAAAGAGCTCAAGGATAAATTAGGTCTGGATCCGGATTATTGATCAGCCTCCTCACTAACCCTTAGACTTTTACATAAATCTTTTTCTTATCCATAAAATAACCTATCGCCCAGCAGGTGAGCATAACCCACAGGGCAAAACCCAATGACCCAGCGTAATCACCGAATAGCGCACCAAATTGCAGCGCTAACCAACGATATACTGAATGCTCTCCTATGCTGAAGGTGTATAATAAAATTACGAATAGCTCCGAAAGCAAGTAGATAAATAAAGTATTCTTACCAAAGACTTCAAAGAAATAGGTCCACTTCGTCTTCTTAGCGATGTCGATAATAAATATTAAAATAGGAAGGATCAAAAGATCGATCCCCACAGTATGTAATACAAATGAACTTGTCCAAAGTTTCTTGTTGATTGGAAAGAACAGATCCCACCACAAAGCCATGAAAATCAGTGCCGCACCGACCATCATCATCTTGGCAAGTGTTTCGTAATTCCGACCACCTTTTTGTAAGTAAAGTCCAGTCAAGTAACCAGCAATAACATTAACGACTGAGGGAAGCGTGCTAAGCAGGCCCTCAGGATCAAAAGCAATTCCTTCCCCATGATACATGTGGCTCTCTCCAATAAGAAAAGCGTCTAATTTTATAACAGCATTTCCCTCCAGCGTTAGATCACCAAAAGCGCCTAACAAAACACGATACAACACCAGGGCTACCAAGCTAAAAATAAAAGCTCCTTTTACCTTTGTATAGTGAATAATAAGGGATGCCAGGAAATAACATAATGCAATTCGCTGAAGAACACCAAATATTCGTGTCTCGCTGATCGGTTTAATTTGACCATTTTCAATAAAAGGAAACCAGTACATAAGGAAGCCTAATAAAAAAATAATAGCTGTCCTCTTTACTATTTTTTTTAAAAATTCACCATCACCTACCGCCTCATATTTAGGTAAAGAAAAACTCATCGAGTTTCCCACTACAAAAAGAAATGTCGGAAAAACCAGATCAGTTAGGGTAAACCCATTCCACTCGGCATGTAATAATGGCGAATATGAAGTCGCTCCGCTTCCAGGCGAATTAACGATAATCATCAATGCTACATCCATGCCCCGGAAAACATCCAGGGATAAATAACGACTCTTTAATTCTGCCATACCTCAACGATTAGCTATTTAAATGTACTGGAATATTTATTTTTTACCCAATACATCAAACATCCTTGTGTATTTAATGGTTAAACTTCTATTACTAATTTCTCCGTACTGATAGACTTCATTATATACAACAAACAACCCTGTGTTGGCTTGTTCAAGCAAACTGAAACGAATATTAGCTGACCATAAATCAGCAGCACTATTGTATTGAATAAAACTTTGGAGGTTAATACGTGGTCGAAAGGAATATGAAATCCGTGCTCCCAAAATACTGGCGACAAAATCACCTGCCTCCAATTTTACATCATTCACAGCGAGGCTTAATTCCGAGGTTAATTTGTCGCCTGAACGCAAGCCTACCGTTACGCTGTTTATATAGCGAGTTCCTCCAAATGAGCCCCCTATTATTGAGCGCGTATTCAAATAGATTGGCTTGCTCTGATTAGTCATGAAAACGATTTGCGCTTCCTGATGATTATATGTAGCGGCCGGCACCCAAACATCTTTCGATATCTCAAAAGGAGTGACTACACCCTCGGTGGTAAAATTTATTCCAGTGTGTATTTCAAGTCCACTGACCCATACCCAATGATTATCAACATGCAAATAACTGGTTTCCTGAAAGTCATTGAAATTCCAATAGCTGCGATACGTTACGTGCGGTCTTAGTTCCAGCAATCCATATCGCCCGTTCATCCGTACTTGTTTATATACCATCACTTCAGGCTTGCGGTATGCCGATCGCAGTAGAAATCCAACCTCAGGATTAAACCCTTCACTTACCTGTTGATATGATAGATTCAGACGCAATCCATTCCATTCATAATTTCCCTGCAAGCGAAATGCATCCGTATTGATAGAATCACCTGGAGTAATGGTCTTCGCATAAAAACCAAATAACTGAGCTTTTTTTCCAAATCCCCATCTACCATCCACGGCCAGTGTTCGATTATAATCATTTTCCAGATTACCCATTCCTTCCCGGTTCACGAACATACCGCCAAAGTAAGAGCGCTGGGCAAACTGATGGCTAACCCGAGCTACTGTAAAGTTATTTCGCTGTATGGTAGTAACATCTCCCTCGTTTACTTGATCCGTGAACATATTTAACAACCCAAAGCTGGTATTATTCAATTTTCCCGAAAGTCTGCCTCCGCCAATAATAGGTACGCGTTTGCCTGATTCATCCAATCCTATTTTTCGACTGAAAAACAAATCAACTTCACCAGGGCTTCCGACAGCGAAGAAACCTGCATTCTCCAGAAAGAAAGGTCTCTTCTCAGGAAAAAATAAATTAAACCGGTCTAGGTTTATTTGCTGCTGATCAACCTCCACCTGAGCAAAGTCTGTATTGTATGTTAAATCCAATGTAACGGCTGGCGTAATACTATACTTAACATCCATCCCCACGGCAGGGCGATACTCAGTTTTATCATCAGGCTGAGTATAATCATGTGAAGCCTGCCCCAATATATATGGTATTAACTTAAGATTACCCGGGCTTTGTAAATTCAAACCGGTCAGTGTTCCGGCAAGAGAAAGTCTTTTGATATCAAATTGAATTGGAAGCGCAGCCCAGTAATCAATCTCATTCGTTTTTCGTATGATACGCTGAAAGTTAATGCCCCATACTTGATCTTTTCCTGACGCAAAACGCAGTGTGCGCAGTGGAATAGCAAATTCTGCACTCCAGCCAAATTCGCCAACTTTACTTCTTACCTCCCAGGATGCATCCCAGTTAAGATTGAAACCACCTACTGTTCCACTTTGCATACGATTACCCGTAAAATTGCCTTGTCCTTCATTATCCACTTGTGCATCATATTCAATACCGAGGGAATTCGTTCCGAACATAAATCCATTTTGGCTATCATGATAGGTGTCCAAAATAAATATAAAACTATCGGTGTTATCGAGCGTGGCGTCTCTGCGGGCATCCGAAACCACCAGTCTTTCAGGCTCCTTATCATAACAGACTACGGACAAGTAAAAAGTGGCAGCGGTAAGTGCGATGCGTATTTCAGTTTTTTCTGATGCCGGGAACCCAGAGTTAGGCTTGGTTTGCCACATTTCTTCAATGGGAGTAATTTCCTGCCATACTTCATCGTTCAACACCTCTCCATCAATCTTCATTTCAGCAGCCAGTGTTGTCGCTTTTGCGGTAGGCCTATTCTTCACGTCAGGCATGTTCGTCACGGTTTGCGAATAACCGTCATTCCCATAAAGGAGGATGGACAAGAAGAAAAACGAAACGACAGTTTTCACACTAAATCATTTATTAATTTCAACTATTTTAAAATTAAGAATTTTAAGAAAAGGGCGTCATTATGTTAAAGGCAATTGGCGCCTTCAAATGGTAAATGTCCCTCCATCCTATTTTATACCGAATTCCTAGTTGGAACTATATACCTTATCTTTGATTTACCTGATCATAAATCGACTTTCACACCATTTAACTATTGTCTATTATGAAATATATATGGGTGTCTTTTCTGTTTACATCCCTTCTTTGTTTTGGCCAAGAAAAACCGGCATACATGCTGTACAATACTGACGGTAAAGAGATAGGCTATGGGAAGATGATCAAGGAACTCGAAAAAGCTGACGTTGTTTTTTTTGGAGAACAGCATAACGATCCTATTTCACACTGGATGGAATTACAGATCATGAAAAGTCTGTACGAAAAAAATAAAAATCTCACACTGGCCATGGAAATGTTTGAGGCAGATAACCAACTGGTGCTTAACGAGTATCTCAAAAATGTGGTTGAAGAAAAAAGTTTACTGAACGAAGCCAAAGTGTGGAACAATTATAAGACTGATTATAGACCACTTGTTGAATTCGCTAAGGAGATGAAACTTCCTGTAGTCGCCACCAATATACCCAGACGCTACGCCAATCTGATCTACCGAAAAGGAATTCAAGCGCTGGACTCATTGCCAGCCGAAGCGAGACAATTGATTTCTCCGCTCCCAATTGACATTGATCTCGAACTACCCGGCTATAAAAGTATGATTACAGAAATGGGATCTCACGGCAACGCTGGCACTGCGGAAAATATGGCCAGATCACAAGCGGCAAAAGATGCAACCATGGCTTATTTCATTCTGAAAAATAAGGACGGCCAGGTGTACCATATCAATGGTTCATATCATTCACAAAATGGTGAAGGAATAATCTGGCACCTCAAAAAATCTCAACCACAAATAAAGATTTCTACTGTTCATGTTGCAGAACAGGCTGACATTGAAAAACTTGATGACATCAATAAAAAAGTAGCTGACTTTATTATTTGTGTTCCAAAGGATATGACTAAAACATATTAATCATCCAATGAACCAACGTATAGCACACATCTCCCTGGTGGTAGATGATTATGATAAGGCGATTCAGTTTTACACTGAAAAACTAACCTTCAAACTTATTGAAGACAGCATACTGAGTGAAACCAAGCGCTGGGTTCTGATTTCTCCATCCGGTTCGGGTGAATGTTGTCTCTTGCTTGCGAAAGCTACCAATGATGAGCAGCAAAGCCGGATAGGAAATCAAACCGGTGGACGAGTGTTTCTGTTTCTTTATACCGATGACTTCCAACGCGATTTTCAGAACCTGAAAGCCAACGGGGTGTCCATCGTACGAGAACCTTCCGTGGAAGAGTATGGTACGGTTGCCGTATTTGCCGACCTCTACGGAAATCTTTGGGATTTGATTGAGCCTGTGCGGAAGTAAGCCATTGTACAGAAATGAGCAATTGACTGTACAAATTCGGATAATCAGATTTTGACAAACCTTCCATATCCACTAAAAATGATGATTTTCACTTTGGCTTCCGGTTTGCTCAACGAAAAGAAAATTCATCCTATGAGAACCTTTATTGGATTGGTGCTTTGGTTTATGCTACTAGTCATCTGCTGGCCTTTGGCACTGATCATGATATTTCTTTTCCCGCTCGTGTGGTTATTGTTACTCCCTCTCCGGATTGTCGGATTTACACTCGATGTAGTCTTCAGTTTGATAAAAGGGATATTGCTATTCCCCTTCCGGCTGATTAAGGCGATTTAGATAAAATACAACTATATCGTTTGAATTAGAAAGGCTCTTCAAATTCTCTCTCGCGCTTTCGCAGTGATTTATCCAATACAAATGTGCCAACCGGAATAAGTGATGCGGCAAGGGCCACCATGACTGAAAACCAATTCCACTTCATAGACTTGATGGCCATCATCACAGCAATCACATAAAGGATAAATAATAAGCCGTGTATCCATCCGGTGATTTTAACAGCCATTGGAAAATTCAGATAATATTTCAATGGCATGGCGATAAGCAGCAATACCAAGAATGATACTCCTTCAATAAACCCTATTAGTCTTAAGTTCGTTATTCTTGTTTTCATTTTATTTCGCTAGCTGTGCTTCATAGATAGAAATGGTACGGTCACTTTTCATGGATTGATAGCCCATATAAATGAGGATTATCCCAAGCAGCTCAGTTACATATAATACCTCCGTGTAACCAAACTTAGTGAAGGAGCCGCCAATACCTGGCAACAAACCACCTACAGCAATAAAGATATTTCCTATAAACCGATTTTTGTATTGGGCATCCTTGCTATATCTATAGGAAGAATAAATAGCGCCTCCAACAAGAAATATAAATGCGTAAATATTTACAAAAGGTGTAATCAACCTTACGTTCTTCCAGATTAATACTTTGCCGGTAAGTCGCGTGGGTTCAACCAATGAGTAATCAATTGGTGAAAGAAGGACAAGCACTGAGGCTATAATAATTATAGTAACCACCACATACATCATCCTATTGGCAGTCCGTTTTTCAAAAATAAGGTATACGGAACCCTGCGCTAATGGAAAGCCGCCCAATAACGCACCCAGGATATACCACGATTTAAATACAGGTTCGCTCCATTGAAAAATACCCACGATGCTTTCGGTCAAGGTTCCCAACCCATAGCATAGCACACCCATCATCCACCAAAAAAGGTAGGATGGTTTATTTTTATATTTCCAGTGATTATACAGGATCACGAAGAATACTGCGGACAGAATCGTAGTAACTATAGGAATTTTATGAATGAATTCAATCATGATGGAAGGATTAAATGAGAAGAAGGTTTTTTCCCTCTTCTTATCATTGTTAACTATAAAGATCAGTTAAATGACCTTGTATCGTTTGGCTGATAGACATAACGAAACGTATAGTACCGATCAATATCAGTCATGAAGTTGGGGGTAGCTGGAGCATTTTTATAATAACTCAATATTTCCATTTTTACATACCGGCCTTCACTGGTTTTGATGATCAATATTTTACCTGCCGTTGGCTTGATCACAAAATTAGCAGCATCATATGTATACCAGCCTTTTCCTGAGCCTGTTGGAATGGCAAGTAAAGTATTTGGAGATGGATCAATCGGAGACGGATCATTGTCAGACAGGTAGCCATCCATTGGCGCTTCAGCGAGTTCATCGAAAATTCCTGATACCATTTGAACTTTGGCTGTGCCGGGTCCGCTAGTTGCGCTATTCAAAATGATCGTTGTCCCTCTGAAACCAAGATCCCAATTAGTTGAACTGCTATCTGCAAGACTGACTACATCACCCGTTTTAAAACTGAAAAAAGTAAAGTGTCCTGTTGTTCCCAAGGCCTGTCCCTGGGCACCTCTGGAAGTACCAGCATCTGCGTCCAGGTTAGAAAAGGTGTTTGAAATAACCGGAACCGGATCATTGGTCTTATCACAGGAAGAAACCACCGAGCCCATCACTACTACCATCAAAGCCGACATTAAATTTTTGACCATGTTCATAATAAGAGTAATTATAGATTAGTTTTTATTTTTCGAGATTGAATAATTAATACTGGTATAAAAAAGTCTGCCCGGAAGGTTTGGGATAAAAATGGGTTCTGTATGATTGAATATATTATCAACACCAAGTTGAAACCTTAATCCGGTGCCAGCTATTGACCTCGCCACCGAAATATTGACTAAGGCATACCCGGCAACAAACTGATCGTACTTATCGAGAATAGAATTACTATTAATATCAGAAGGGGGAATGACCTCTCCTTGAATATTGCCCCGTATATCGCCAATGCCATATTTCCCTCTATAAATAATACGTAGACTACCCTCCCATCCACTTGGCTTATGGCTATAGAAAATTTTGAAATTGCCCATGTGCCTGGATCGATTATATAAACCAAAATATTCACCTGGTTTCAATCGCTTTGTTACGTAGGTGTTCGGATTGCGCCAATACACATCACCGGCCTTCACTGCATCGGCCACATCTTTGTCTTTGGCAAATAACAGTTGATATCCCAAAGAGAAATTGAGGTACTTACCCAATGGATAGGAAAAATTGGATTCTATACCTTGTGTGTAGGCTCTTAAAATATTTCTATAACTATAAATACTCTGACCGGTAGTCGTAATCGCCACCACCTGCGTTTCAATCAAGTTGTTGATGCTATTCTGAAATACATTCAAATCCATTTTCAGCGTAGGAAGAAGTTCAACATGAGCCCCCACATTTACTGAAATAGAGCGTTCGGCTTGCAGGCCACCCAATTTGGATGGATCGAATAAATAGGTTTGAATCTGTCCGGCTGCATCCAGTTCTACAAGACGATCAATGGCCACTTCGGTGCCCAAGACACTATAACCTCCTGCTGCCGAATTGTTGAAATTGAAATAGAGCTGGCGAAAATCGGGGGCTTTAAAGCCAACGCCTCCACTCAGTTTAAATGTAATTTTCTTGGTGAGTTCGTATCTTGAAGAAAGTTTTGGACTGAATTGACTTCCATAAATAGAATTGTGGTCATATCGGCCGCCGGTAATCACTGAAAGCTTTGCA
>JAHEMS010000491.1 GCA_024643595.1 Bacteroidota bacterium | reverse complement strand
TGCCCGGGAGGAATCCAAGTTCGGATTCGAACCGAATGAAATCATATCTCTTTCTACCGACCCAATCCTGCCACCACTAAAATATGTCGAAATCATAGGACTGATGGGAATGGCTACATTCACAGAAAGTGAAGAAGTTATCCGGAATGAGTTTCGTTTACTAAAAAAACTATTTGAAAACTTAAAAAGAAGTAAACTCCCATCAAACATGAAAATAGAAGAACTCTCCATGGGCATGAGTTCCGATTATAAAATAGCAATCCAGGAAGGAAGCACTTATGTGCGTATTGGCACTGCTATATTTGGTGAAAGAAACTACCCAACTAATTGATTTTATGCTTTCCCAGAAACAGATATTTTTGCTTTCATCGATACTCGGATTCTTAGCAGTCGTATTTGGTGCATTTGGCGCCCATGCGTTAAAGGAAGTTCTTACTACTAATGGTCGTACGGAAACCTATGAGTTGGCTGTTCGCTATCACTTTTATCACACATTTATACTGCTGGCCATTGGACTTTTAATGAATAAGTATCCGTCCTCAGCTTTTAAATACAGCGCTCTACTTTTCTTGATTGGAATTGTCATGTTTAGCGGTAGTCTTTATGCATTTAGTCTGATTAATATCTCACTAATTGCAGCGGTTACGCCAATTGGGGGATTATTTCTTATATCAGGGTGGTCCACCCTTTTTATTGCATTTCTTCGTTCATCAAATTAATTACCGGAATCTTTCTTTTCCAGCACCATAGCAGTAAACATCACCTGATTTGAAGCTCCTGTTGAATTGGAAGTAATGGTGACTACTTTATTTTGTTTGCCTATTTTACCTGTACTGTTAAAAGATACCGTAAGTTCACCGCCATCTCCTGGAGCTATTGGATTACGCGGCCAACCCTTAGGTGTCGTGCAGCCACAAGTAACCTCCACGTTAGTGATGACCAAATCCTTACTTCCAGTATTCGTAAACCTGAAAGTATGTTCAACTTGATCTCCTTGAAATATCTCATCAAAATCATAGGTTGATTGTTCCCAGGTTAAGACCGGGCCTAAAATTGGCTTTGGACTTTGGGCTATAGAGAAATAACTTCCTGAAAGGAGTACAATAAGTGACAATAGCGATTTCATAACTTCTGATTTGAATAATTATCTTAGCCTAATTGATACAAATATATCCCACAATGATGAAATGATTGAATCAGTTTTTAATGCATTTGGAAATAACCTACGTGTAAGAGTATGCGGACTTCTGGTTGTGGATGGCCGTTTACTTATGATTAATCATCAAGGCATTAATGATGGCGATTTTTGGTCTCCCCCTGGAGGTGGCCTTCAGTTTGGTGAAACAATAGAAACTTGTCTAAAGCGTGAATTTTTAGAAGAGACCGGTCTGAACATTCAGTCAAAAGGTTTCCAATTTTTCGGTGAATTTATAAAACCTCCGCTCCACGCCCTTGAGCTGTTTTTTTCTGTAGATGCCCGGGAATTGAATTTTAAGCGCGGATATGACCCGGAAATGCTTGAAATGCAAATAATTCAGGAGGTAAAATTTTTGACTTGGGCCGAAATAAATGGAATTTCACCCGAAAGCAGACATGGTATTTTTAACTTAGTGACAGAATCGTCAAAAATACTGGATTTAAAGGGCCATTTAATGTTATAATTGGTTGTTTAAAAAGCTATAAAATATTTATAATTGCAGGCTAAACCTGTAACCAATGAACTTGACCAAAATTTTGACCGTTGTTCTCTTTGCTGCCAGTCTTTTTCTTGCTTATAAACTCTATAGAAGTGTGCAAGGAACCATTGAAGAACGTGAGTTAATCTCATCAACTGAAGAAACTATCATTGAAAACTTAAAGCTAATCAGGGAAGCAGAAATCGTATTTCATAGCGTAAATGGTAGATATACAGCCAATTGGGACTCGTTAATAAATTTTATTGAGAGCGGTCAGGTTCCCATTATTCAGAAAAGGGAAGTTATTACCCAAAAATCGTATGGAGTTGAAGATGTTCAAATTTTCATTGATACACTTGGGTTTGTACCGGCAAAGGAGAGGGTCTTTAAAAAGAATTATACTGTAAACGCCTCAGATAATGGCATTTTTATGGGTTTCAAGGTTAAGGTAGGGGATAATGTAATTAAAAATCAAAAAGCTTATTCAATTAAAGTTGGTGAAAAATTAAACGAGCCTCCATTTCAGGATCAGGGAACAATAACAAAACTTGAAGAAATTAAGGTAGGAGATGAGTTGAAAAAAGGTGAACCTTTAATGAGTATTTCTGAATACATTTTCGATCCTAACACGGATCTTTCCACACTAGGCAATGTTCCTGGTCAGTCTGGAGTTAAATTTTCAATTTTTGCAGGGCATGTTGATAAATCTGGATTAAAGGTTGACGTGATTGAGGTGAGGGATCCTAAACCAATCAATCCAAATCGCAAAGAAAGTAATGAAGCTAAAAACAGGAAGCCATTACATTTCGGTTCACGACTTGATGTTTCTACTTCTGGTAATTGGGAATAAATTAAGATTTTGCAATCCACCGCTATTGGCTACAAACTAATTAAGAAGATCAAGGATGATCGATTTGATGAAGAAAATATTCTTCAGTATGATCTGCTTATACAACTCAGTATTCGAGACCTTCAAATTAGTATAGTCGATTGTTCAGACAATAGAATTCTTTTATTCGAAGATTATGTGTTGGGAGAATTAAGTTCACATCAAGAACTCCTTCAACTATTTCAGACGCTATTTGAATCGCATCCTGTATTGCAGGCTGGGTTCTGGAACTCTGTTAAAGTTTCATTTAAAAACAGCAAATTTGTTCAGGTACCTAATTCACTCTTTTTAGAAGAGGCAGCAGAAGACTATCTCAAATTCAATGCAAATATTGATAACGAAAAAGAGGAAATTCTTTTTTGCCGTAATGTTAATATCGATGCCGTAACCATTTTTGCCGTACAGAAAGACCTGTTAGCCTGGCTTAATGAAATTTACTCCAATACAAA
>JAHEMS010000490.1 GCA_024643595.1 Bacteroidota bacterium | reverse complement strand
GTTGGACGGAAATGGCCGATTCCTGATTCCCAGGAACATGCTTACCTATGCTCAGATTGATAAGGATGCCACGTTAGTTGGCACCGGAAGCAAAGTTGAAATCTGGAATCCAACGATCTATGAGAAGGACCAGATCAAGGAACCTGGAGAGTTGTCTATGTTGGCTGAAAAGTATCTAAAAGAGTAGTGAATGAAGAGGAGCTTTCAAAGTTTGTACTTTGATTACGGCTCATTCATAGCTGCGAAATGGAGACTTCAATGTTTAACCAGAAGTGAGTTAATGAAAATGACTGGCTTGAAAATGATTTTGGTTAGGCAATATGAATTAGTCAGCGTAAGGAAAGAATTGGAAATGGGCATACATGCTCAAAAAGTTCATTGATAAAGTTGATATGGTAACAGCTTGCAACTCGCGACTCAAAATGTGCAGCTCATGTATCACAAACCAGTAATGTTAAGCGAGTGCCTTGACGGATTACGAATTAATCCGGATGGAACGTATGTCGATGTAACATTTGGTGGTGGCGGTCATAGTATGGTGATATTGGAAAATTTGAGAGACGGGAGGTTGATTGCTTTTGATCAGGATGATGATGCAAAAAGGCAAGCTGATAATATACAGAGTCGTTCTTTTACATTTTGTCAGGCGAACTTCAGGTACATGAAACAGTATTTGAAGTTGAATGGAGTAACCCAGGCAGATGGCATATTAGCGGACCTTGGCATTTCATCGCATCAGATTGATTCACCGGAGCGTGGTTTTTCTACCCGCTTCGAAGGACCGCTGGATATGCGAATGGATCAAAAGGGAAAGCTTACTGCTGCAAAAATTTTAAATGAATATCCCGAGCAGGAACTTCATAAAATTTTTGGAATGTATGGTGAGTTGAAAAACGCGCGTACTGCTGCGAAAGCAGTAGTCGATGCTAGATCAAGTAAGTCATTGACGACTACACTCGATTTAAAAACGGTTTTGCAGCAAATCGCTCCTCGAGGAAAGGAGAATAAATATTTCGCCCAGGTGTTTCAGGCGCTACGCATCGAAGTAAATCAGGAGATGAAAGCGCTTGAAGATTTTTTGCACCAATGTGGCGAAGTGATAAAGCCTGGCGGCAGATTGGTGGTGATGAGCTATCATTCGCTGGAAGACAGAATGGTAAAAAATTATATCAACACGGGGAAACCGTTTGGGGAATTGGAAAAAGATTTTTATGGGAACCCGATCAGGCCCTTTCAAGCGGTAAATCGAAAGCCAATCGAGGCTTCAGAGGAAGAAGTGAATGAGAACAAAAGGGCCCGAAGTGCTAAGCTAAGGGTGGCGGAAAGAACATAAATAGACGGTCTAGAACTATTAGTGGAGAGAGATTTCATCGCTGGTAGTTGGAGATTCAAATAAAAGGATGGGAGAGAATAAATTCAGAATTGAACCAAAGACACAACGTGGCAATGAAACACGAGTGAAACCACCGGCTTCGGGTAGTAGTATTTTCTCTGGTATTGAAAGGAAGCTAAAGCTGGAGACTTATTTCGAGGAAGGATTTCCAGTTCAATATCTACCCAAGATTTTATTTGCCATGTTTTTGAGTTTGCTCTACATCAGCAATACGCATTATGCAGAGAAAACTACCCGTCAAATAAATAAGACACGTACAGAGGTCGAAGACTTGCGTGCCGATTACACCACATTAAAGGCGGATGTAATGTTTGCGAGTAAGCAAAGTGAAGTCGCAAGGAGAGTGAAAGAAATCGGCCTAAAAGAAAGTTTGAAACCACCCTTTAAAGTAATTGTAGAAGAAGGTGAATATTAAGAAGTCTATATTAATCAGAGTACGAATCGCATTTTTATGCGTAGTGATTTTTGCTGTTTGTGTGGGCGCCAAGATCAGTCACATCCAATTTGTGGAGGGTGATGAATGGAGGAAGATAAGTGAGGAGATTAATTTCGACTATAAGAAAGTAAAAGCAACCCGTGGCAATATTTATTCAGACAATGGAAGTTTACTCGCGACTAGTTTACCATTTTATAAAGTAGCGATTGATCCGACCTTAGCCAAGGACGATATTTTTAGGAAGGGAATTGATTCATTGTCTCTTTTGCTTTCTCGTTATTACAAAGACCGGACTGCTACGGATTATAAGCAGCTGCTCAAGGATGCACGCGCCACTGGAAAGCAATACATCGTTATAAACCGTAAACAGATCAATTACCAAACTAAAAAGGAAATGACTACCTGGCCGATCTTTCGGGAAGGGCGCTATAGAGGTGGTGTATTATTCGAGAAGATTGATGTGCGTTATCGTCCATTTTCAAAACTTAGTCGCAGAACCATTGGTTTTGTGAATGAAGAAGGCAAAGGCGTAGGGCTCGAATATAGTTTTGATAATGTATTAGGCGGACAAGATGGGGAAGCCCTTTTCCAGAAAATAGCCGGCGGAACCTGGAAGCCTATTTTTGATGCTGATAATATAAAAGCCATCGATGGTTTAGACATTCAGACAACCCTTGATATTAATCTTCAGGATGTAGCCGAAACATCGCTTTATCGGGCCATGAAATCACATAATGCTGATGAAGGCACTGTAATTGTAATGGAGGTTAAGACGGGCCATATAAAGGCAATTTCAAATTTGAGCAGGGATGGACATAGTGAATACTATGAAAAATTTAACCACGCAGTTGGTGGCTCCATTGAACCAGGCTCAACTTTCAAATTGGTTACCATGATGGCTTTGCTTGAAGACACCAATATAAATTTGAGTGATACAATCAATACGGGAAATGGAGAATATACATTTTACAATCGTAAAGTAAGAGACCATCATGAAGGTGGTTACGGAAAGATTACCATTCAGCAAGCTTTTGAATTGTCATCCAATGTGGCTATGGCCAAACTGGTAGATAAGCATTTTGGAACGAAACCGTCTAAGTTTTTAGAATATGTAGATCGGCTTAAACTTTCAAAACAACTGGGCTTGCAAATCAATGGTGAATCATATCCAAAAATCACCCGCCCCACT
>JAHEMS010000071.1 GCA_024643595.1 Bacteroidota bacterium | reverse complement strand
TATTGATTAACATATTCAACTCACGAGACACCTTATCAACAGTCACTTCTTTTTGAATAAGTTCTTTTACTACTTCTTTTCCAGCAATTAAATTAACGAGAGAAATAAAGGGAACACGAATGACTAGGGTAGCCAGAAAATATGAAATTGGGTTTGTTTTGTAAACTACAACTTGAGGAACTTGAAATAAAGCTGTCTCTAACGTTGCTGTACCCGAAGTAACAATTGCTGCTTTTGCAATACTCAACAAGTTATACTGATCATCATTTACGAAGCTTACATTCGGAATATTATCGAATGATGCATACGACAAATTATCCATGTTGCTGACCTTCGCAACAACGAATTGATATTCAGTATTACTTTTTGCCACCTCTGCTAAAATAGGATTCATCATTTCCAATTCTTGCTTACGACTTCCTGGAAGGAACGCAACAATTGTTTTATCTTTTGGTATATTATTCCTCTCCAGAAAAGTTGGATCAACAGTATGATTACGAATTGCATCCAACACTGGATTGCCGACATAGTCAACATCCCAATTAAATTTTTTATAAAAGTCAACTTCAAATGGAAGTATCACAAACATTCTAGTGACATTTCTTTTTAGCATGAGCGCTCTACGTTGGCGCCAAGCCCAAACTTTTGGTGAGATGTAGTAATGAACTTTCAAACCGTTTTCCGTTCCGAACTTGGCTACTCTTCGATTAAATCCGGCATAATCGATGAGTATAATTACATCCGGCTGAAAAGTGGCGATATCCTCTTTGCATTTCTTTAAGTAGCCAGTAATGGTTCTGAAATTTGAAAGGACTTCGACAAATCCCATGAAGGCCATTTTTTTATAATGGACAAAGATATCCACCCCTGCATTCGCCATTTCATCACCGCCAAAACCACGGAATGAAGCTTCTTTGTCCCGTTTTAGAATTGATCTCACTAGGTTTCCTCCATGAAGATCCCCGGAACGCTCACCCGCTATAATGTAATATCGCACGGGACGAAGATGAGATTATTCTCCAAAATATTCAACGTAATTTCGAGGAGTTTCATAAAGGCGAATACAATGTAGTTTACCCCTCGAGGTTATGGCGGGTAAATGTTTCTCTACAATTTTCCAGATTTCAACGATTATATTTTCGCAACTCGCCATTTTACCGATCATGAAATCAACATCCAAGTTAATATTCTTATGATCTAGTTTGTCAATCACTTCAGCACGGATCATAGTGCTAAGTTTCTTCAGATCAACGACAAAACCAGTTTCTGGATCAGGAATTCCCTTCACTGTGACAATCAAATCAAAATTATGACCATGCCAATTGCCATTCGCACACGGCCCAAATACCTCCAAATTCTTTTCTTTGGTCCATTGCTCATTGTACAGTTTATGAGCAGCGTTGAAATGTTCTTTGCGGGAGATGTAGAGCATTAATACTTATAGCTTATTCAAATAATTAATCAATCGGATAAGATCTGCTTCCGTCTTAATTTTAATTTTTTCTTTCTTAATAAATTCCTCAGCAGGTTTACTTTTTTCACCCAGTACGTTTAAAACCGCTTTGCTATTCAATTTGATATTTTGAATTCCACCATCCGTAACCATGAATATTGATTCATTCATCTGAAATCGTTTTACGATAGCGGTTGTGCCATAATTGGCTACATTATCCTCGATGAATTTTACTTTGTATTTTTTGAATAGTCGGATATTACCTTCAACTAAAATTTCAAAATAACCACTTTCAGGTAGCGTTATATTGGGGAATGTATTATTAAAATTATGGACAGTAACACTGTTCGACCCTTGTTCTGCTAACATAATGGTAAAAGAGGGATAAAGTTGTCCGTTTAAGATCATTACTTCACCATTCTGATTTACTTCGACAGCATCTGAATAAGCATCGTATTTAATGAACACGTTTGTGAATTTTTTACCCAAATTATCCGTCACAGTACCTGGTCGCCAATCAGCATATAAGTAGGGTGTTCCATCAACATCTACATACTTATTTACTTTTAAAACCTGATTTCCAGTACCGGATATATTTGAAATTTGTGCAGAAACCAAAACTGGTACCGCAAGCATTGTGCTTAACATTATTATAAAGGAAATACGCATTGTTAATGAACGATTATTTTTTTTGTACTGGTTCCTGATGAAGTCTTTAGTGTTAAGAAATATATCCCCTCAGGAAATCCGGATACATCCACTACATTTCTTTTTTGAAATACCTGAAAATGGACCATGCGCATTCCTAATGCGCTTATAATTTCAAGTTCGGTATTTTTAATATCCACTTCATCAACATCAATAGTTAATTCATAATTCGCTGGATTAGGATAAATTCTGAAAAATTGCTGGTCCGCTATTTCTGAATGAAGCCCCGAAATTAAATAGACTGAAGATGGAAGATTACAATTGGAAACAGTTGTGACTACGAAATAAGCTCCTGGTTCACCTTGATGAGTATAACTTCGATTATTAGAATCATTAATTGGAAGCCCATCTCTATACCAAAGATAAGATTCTGCCGATTTAAAACTAAACAACTGATCGTTGTTGGGCACAATATTATTTGCCGGGATTGGGTTTGCGCCAATCAACACTTCTTGTGTATATGAACGGGATTCAGCGGAATTACTTGCCGTCAGTGTTACTGAATAAGTTCCTTCAGAAGAAAATATGTGAAATGGATTTTGTATCATAGAATTTATGTCACCGGATGCAGGATCACCAAAATCCCATTCCCAACCAGTAACGATACCAGATGTCTTGTCAGCAAAGTCTGTTAACGCACCAATACACGTAAAATTGAAATCAAAATCAGGAAACAAAACATCCTCGCAATTATTTTGAAGCCAATTAGATGTGTTTGTTAACAGGCTATTGAGGCCGGCATTTATAACTGCATCTCCCGCAATGTTTACATCAGAAATATCAAGGTAATCAAAACATAATTTAAAATGACCGTCACCACGTATTGTAGCTGGAGCGCTATTATTCGACCGAATTATGGTACGATTACTCTCACTTGCATGAATGGCTGTCATCTCTGTAATCACTGTTGTCGTGCCTGAAAGAAGTACTATTTCAGATCCGGATTCAATTTCTAATTCTTCAAATTTATTATTTCCCAAAATTTCAATTGCTCCTGACAAAAACACATCAAATAAATTTCCGGTACCGTTTAAGCTACCTGATCCTATCATTTGTATAGCTCCTGAGTAATCCATGGTGCCAAAATTTAACGCACTTGATTCCTGTGAGAATGATCTGATAAACGAACTAGAACTGGAAATCAGATTAATATTAGATCCGGTTAACGAAAGCAATTTCACGTTCAACAACGCTGCACCCCTAATATCAAGTCTACAAATTTCAGCACTTTGCATTAGAATCTGGTCGACTGAAATTTCAATATCTCGTAAACTCAACTCCCCAGCAAGAACAGAAATAGAACCCATTGTTGGAGTTCCAATAACCTCCCATGATTTTTCCAAACCATCAAAAATTAGTTTTGCTTTTGACATATCGCTGGAAGATAAAGTCAACTTATTAGCAGTTTCATTTTGACCAGTAAATTCGATAATCCCTTCGTTACCTACAGAGAAATTTATAGAGGATACATTAAGCCCTGCACCTATCGATAACGTGTTATTGTTTAATAATATTCCAGATTCATTTTTAGTTAACCAAGTGAGTGAGTGACACCAGGCGTCATTTGTAAAGGCAATTTGTTGGCCAGCTGAACTGAAGGAATTTTCGTCAACGATAACCCGATCTTGCTCCCCTGGTATGATTCCGGCAGGGATACCTCCACTTGTTAAAGACCAGTTCACACCATCTCCCCAATTTCCATCTTCTCCAATCCAATAAAGAGCTTGCCGTGGGTCATTCAATGAGGTATACTCAACAATAAGTGAGAACGCTTGACTTCCACCATTTAAAGCTCCTTTATGATTGATTACGATTTTATATCCTCTTGGCTCTGGAGTATCAAATTCAATCTTTTCAACATTATCCCGAATATTATCTCCTTTAGCTGCAGGTTCTGAGGGGTTTGCTGGATTGAGAATCCATGGAAATTGAATATTTCCAGCATCATCTGTGATTCTTAAATCTAGATCATTCACTAGCATAATATTAGTGGGATCGAGAGCAGCTCCAACCGGTGTACCCGCTGGATCCGTCCAAACAATGGTTGCAGTAATTTTGGTATTTTCCTTTGGTTGAAGATTTAGTTCATATGTGGATCCACCTGCCAGTACATCCTCGAGGATATAAATATTTTGATTATCCTGATTTAACATTAAGCGAGCTGCAGCCTCGACATCAAGTACTCCCCATCCAAACTGATAATCTGGACCAGGAGTTAACCCCGCTTCCTTTGCAGTGTGTATCGCAAGACCCTTTAAGGTAGCGGCACGCATGTATTGTCCTCCGGTAAGATTCTTATTCAATTCTTGTAACAAAACTAATGAACCAGTAGCATTTGGGGCCGACATGGAAGTTCCATTACTTGTACCATATTGGTTGTTTGTGGTCGATGAGGTCGTTGAAAAAAGACCTACTCCAGCGGCCACTAGATCGGGCTTTATTCTTCCATCATCTGTTGGTCCCCATCCACTAAATGAACTCATCACAACACTGGCAGGACCCTGGTAATTCAATACTTTATTAACTGCACCTACGGTGAGAATATTTTTTGCAACACTTTTGTCGCTAATACAATCATAACCACTTCCTCCATTACAATCTGGTGGAAAGTTCCCACTACCTGTGTCACTACGATCATTCCCAGCCGATTTAACAATCAAATAATAGGGTGCATTGAAAGCAAGCTGGTCCCATTGTCGGGCGGCTGATGAATAAAACCCAAAATTATAGTCTTCCTGATTACTAATAGATGCATCTCCAAACCATTGCCATCCGCCATTAAACCGCCATCCCGTTACCAATCCGTAGGAATGATTGGATAGGATTACACTTGACTGATCGGGCCGTGCCAACCCCAACATCTCAGGTGTATCATTGCTGAAATCAAATGAAAATGCACTGGCATTTGGAGCCATTCCTTTAGCGGCTGAGTTAATTCCTTTAGCCAATATGGTGCCCATAACATGAGTAGCGTGGCCATCCTCTTCCGTTCCTTCTCTGGATAGTATTCGGTTATCGAATTCAATATGATCATCCACAATTCCTCCATCCCAAATCGCCAAACTCACACCCTCACCTTGAAGGTTTAGTCCCAAACCTCCGCCCTCTTGTAATGCCGGAACGCCTGTAGTGATCGCTGCACCAGCATTATCAGTAGTTTCAAATAATGGAATTCCATTTTCCGTAACGCCAATGAGCAGTACTAGATTTCCATTTTCATCACGAGAAACTAAAGGAACATTATTTTTGATTGAATAGTCTAACGCAAGCTGTGCCTGGCTTTTTGAAATTTGAGCCGCCTCGATTCTCAGCTCTTCTAATCTATTTTGTGCAGCTAATTGGGTACCGCCCAGATAAAAAAACAATATGATGAGGAATCTAAATTTCATAACAAAACTGATTGCAAATTTATCTAATAATGATCATCTAAAAAATAAAAAAGGAATGACCAAAATTGGCCATTCCCTTTTTTTAACAATTATTTAATCCTTATTGTTTCGTGAAAGTGTGGACATTGGTGTCCTGTAATTGACTATCGGACTTACGTGTTACTGTATAAGGCACAATAAAGCTATACTCACAAGACTTATAAGTCGATGCCCCAGCACCCTGCGCAACTACATATGTAACCCCACCCATTACTACATCTTGTGTTGGTAGAGTCACCTGATTATTCGCTGGGTTAAATGTGTATTTCACTACCCCGCTAAAATCCCAAAAATTATCGATCACAATCGAATTTGGATCTGTGTCTGCTGTTGATGTTACAGAATATGTACCATACCCAGGCTCAACCACTGAATACGTACCCACAAACTTGGAACGATCAAAGGCACAAACAATACGCATCGTACGCGTAAATGTTTTATACTTCTCACTTAGCTTAACATCAGCAGCATCCACTCCAGTTAAATTGATTTTCAACTTCCAGTTCTCCCCTACATCAATGTTATCTGCAAGTACTTCGAAATAAATATATCCGAAGCTTTCATTTGCTGGAATTGAAACGGAGCTAGTAGATATTAAGTTGTAATGAACACCAGCAACAGCTGTGCTACTTGCGTCAACGCTAAAGTTCACAGAAATAGGTGCGCTTCTCTGCTTACCAACCAAATTTACACGAATAGAATCACGCTTTCCAATTCCATCATTCAGTCGATTATATGCCTTTCCAATATCGGTTCCCCCAGAAGTGGTTGCTTCTTGGATCTCAACAAACGAATTGGTAAGAAGAATATCTGTTCCCGGATCATCAAAACAAGAAGTCGTAAATGCTACGATCCCCAGAAACGTTAATATATATGATAATTTAAATTTTTTCATCATTCAAATAGTTTAGAATTAATATCCAGGATTTTGCGCCATGTTCTTATTTAGAACCACCTGATCAAGCGGTAATCGACCAAGAATTCTAAAATCGCTAGGCACCAATGCTGGTGCTGCAGAAGCTGCACTTTTCGAAATTGGTAAACCCAAACGCTTCAAGTCATAAAAACGATGGCCTTCAAATGCCAATTCAATTCTACGTTCGTTCATTATAACCGTTAGCAATGCAGCACCGGTAGCCGTAGTTGCTGTTAATCCGCGATTTGTTCTTAATAGATTGATAGCAGTTGTTGCACCAGCCTCATTGTTATTTCTAGCTTTTGCTTCAGCAGCAATCAACAACACTTCAGCTCTTCTAATGATTGGAATATTCTCACGGAATTGTCCTAATTCACCTGGCCATTTCCTAGTCTGGTATTTATCAAGCGTACCTGCAGTGTTCACAAATCTTGTTAGGCGAACATCACCAACTTCATGTGCAGCAATAAGCTCAGGGCTTCCTGCTAATACATATTGACTGCCGCTTAATTGGTTTGTCATGATGGAATTCATAGAGTTATTTGGCCCATCAACACCTGACCAATCGGAAGCAGCAATACTGGCTTCAAAAATTGATTCTGGATGTGGCGCAAGAGCCCATGATCCGTTCCATGTTGCTGCGGTTGTCAATGGAGATTGCGTGTATGCCAAAACCAAATCAGCTTGTGTAGCAGCATCACCATATCTACCCCAATACAAATACAACCTGGCTAATAAAGCACGGGCTGCCATTTTAGAGGCACGATATGGAAACTGACCAGCAGCTAAGCCAGTTGGCTCTGGCAGCAGGTTAATTGCTTCCAACAAATCAGCCTCCATTAACTGATACCCCTCCAAATTTGTTGACCGAGCACGAAGATCTGCATTAGAAGCCCCTTCTGTTGGTGTTGTTCTAAGGATTACACCCTCATTCCAACCACTTACTTCTTTTCCGGGTTCATATGAATAAACGCGGTGTAATTCAAAGTAATTTAATGCACGAAGGAAGTAAGACTCACCTTTTAATTGATCACGTTCTGCTGGAGTACCATTCACAATTGGATCTGCTCCTGTTAGGTTACCTACTTTAGCAATAACAAAATTTGATTCGTTAATACTTACATAGCGATCCCAACGCCCTGGTGTAGCACCAATTGCATTTACCCACTCTTGCTCGTAACGCCCCGTACGGTTGACGATATCCGCATTATCTGCAAGAACATCACCATGTAGGTTTGCTTGTTGACCATAAAAGCTAAACTCAGTTACTCTTCTGTATTGAGAGTTTACCATTGCGCGCATTCCACTGATATCACTCAGTGCTACCTCAGGTGGAAGTGACGATGGATCTTGTAATTCAAGATCACACGAAACAATTGCTCCAATTATGAGGAACGAAATAAAAATTTTATATATAAATCTCATGTTTTTCAAATTTTAGAAACCTAATGTTAAACCTGCCCCATATTGACGACCTAGTGGATACACTCCATAAGAAGACAGGCCATTATTATTATTATTCGAAATAACTTCTGGATCAATGCCATCAAATTTACTCCACGTGAGTAGGTTAAGACCCTGAACAAAAATATTCGCTTTCTTCATGCCAATTTTTGAAATTATACTAGATGGTAATTGATATGAAAGTGTTACCTGCTTCAGACGTATATATCCAGCATCTGACATAAACTGAGTTGATCCAAAGCTGCCAAAATTTTGTGCATATCCATCAATGACACCACCTTGGTAAGGACGGTACATATTTGTGATATCACCTGGTTGCTGCCAGCGATCCATTTGACTTACTAGTTGGTTATTAGCAGAAGATCCACTCGCATATAGGTTATACAAGTCACCATTTGTGGCTTTATTACCTCCTTGAAATTGGAAGAAAACATCCAAGGTGAGCCCTTTGTAGGAAAGTGAATTAGAAAGACCACCAAAGTAAGTAGGAATTGTCGATCCTCTCACCGCTGCATCCCTTGCAACTCCATCATAGGAAAGATTACCTAATGTGTCGTAAATCATTGCTTTTCCATTAGCTGGATTCACCCCAGCGAATTCGAATAGGTAAAGGAAGTTAATTGGTTCGCCTACAATTAATGAGTTTCCAATTCGCTCTTGACCACCAGGAAGTGAAAGTAATTCATTATGAACAGTACCTAAGTTAAAGTTAGCATTCCATTTGAACCCAGCTCTATCCAAAATAACCCCACCTAACTCAATTTCAAAACCTCTATTCAACACTTCTGCAGAGTTACCTTTTACAGTACCAAAACCAGAGTCTGTTGGTAAAGGAACATCAAATAATAAGTTATTGGTTACATTGTTGTAATACTCAACAGCACCAGTAAGTCGATTTCCAAACAAGGCGAAGTCAACCCCTACGTTAAACTGGGTTTCATCTTCCCAAGTTAAAATATCATTACCTAGTCTTGTTGGCGCCAACACAGGACCACCCAAGTATCCAGCATTAGCACGACTTCCAAAGGAAGTTAATCCATCATAGTCACCAATATCAGAGTTACCAACTACTCCGTATGCAACACGTAGTTTTAAGTCATCCAGAAATGTAACACCTGACATGAAGTTCTCTTCAGTAATTCTCCATGCCGCTGATCCCGCATAAAACGTTCCGTAGCGGGTGTTCTTACCAAATCTAGAAGATCCATCTCTACGAATTGTAAAGTCAGCAATGTACTTGTCGTTGTAAGTGTATTTCGCCTGAGCAAAAATACCTTGTCTTCTGTTTTCATTATAAAATTCCGCAGCTGGGCGTGCAGTAGATCCTGCTGAAAGCAAACGGAAATAAGGATTTGAGTAATTAAATTGTGAAGCATCAACAATAGTTCTTGTTTCTTCTTTATACTCGTACCCAACAATCCCCGAAACATTATGAACATCTGCAATTTTTTTGCTGTAGTTCGCAGTGATGTTTGTATTCCAGTTCTCGGTTCTTCTATTTCTAACAAAAACCTGTCCACCAGATCCTGCAAATACAGGTATTGTTGAAGGGCGCTGATTATCATCGCGGTTATCAGAGAAATCAACACCGGCCATTCCATTAATGTAAAGACCTTCCATTACCTTAAAAGAACCCGTCATACTTGAAACAGTTGATACGGTCCGACCCAAGCGAACTTCTTCGTTAACACCTTGAACAATATTATATCCAAAAAGGTGTGAACCTGGTGCTTGAACAGGATATGGATTATATCTACCATTATCATCAAATGCCGGAGAGGTTGGCTGCGAAGTAAACGCTGCCTGGAAAGGACCGTTCACAAAATTACCATTAGCAATGGATCCGAATGTACGCTGGTATGCTAGCGAAAGATTAGCTCCTAAAGTAAAGCGATCGGAAACTTTATGATTTATGTTAATACGGGTTGTTCCTCTTTTCCAATCAGACATAATAATTTGTCCTTCTTGAAACTCATATTGGCCTGATACACGGAATGTGGTTTTCTCATCACCACCAGCAATGCTCAAACCATAAGTACCTAATGACGCATCTTGAAACATCTTATTGACCCAATCATAGTTAGCTAGGTTAGCGTCATTTGGATCACCATAAAGCGTGTGTGCACCACTTGGTCCCGTTAATGGTTGGCCTGCATTTATAAAGGCTTCCTCTTTTAACGTTGCAAATTGTTTTGCATCGGTCATCTCGTACAAATTCATTGGCTTTACAACACCATATTGAGCAGTCAACTCTACGGTTGTCGCACCCTTTTTACCCTTTTTAGTAGTAACGATAATTACACCGTTAGCAGCCTGAGCTCCATAAATAGCAGCCGCTGCAGCGTCCTTTAAAACATCAATAGATTCGATGTCATTAGGGTTAATAGAACCCAAAGGGTTTGAAGAACCTTGGGTAGATCCACCAAAACGTCCTAACTGAACACCATCTACAATCCACAAGGGATCATTTGAAGCATTAATAGAACCAACACCGCGAACACGAACCGTTAATGCTCCACCCGGTTGACCAGAAGCAGCAGCAATCTGAACACCAGCAGCACGGCCTTGTAAGGCACGGTCCATAGACTGAATAGGTACATTCTCAAATACATCTCCTTTTACAGAGGCTACTGAACCTGAAAGTGTTCTTTTTTCTTGAACACCGTAACCTGTAACAACAACTTCAGAAAGTTGTAGCACATCCGATACCATCGCAACATTTAATGAGGTGCGCTCACCAATCGGAATTTCCTGGGTAACAAACCCAATAAATGAAAAAACGATTGTTGCATTTGCTGGAACAGAAAGACTGTATGCTCCGTTAACATCCGTAACAGTACCAGATGTGGTACCTTTTATTGTTACGTTCACACCTGGTACGGTTGATCCATCTTCCGAGGATGTGACGCGACCAGTAACGACACGCTCTTGTGCAAAAGCATTGACACTAGCCAATCCAAAAGCAACTAATAAAACACATTGTAAAATTTTCTTCATAGAAAGAAAGTTAAGGTTAATAATTAATGAAATTATCTAATGACAATATTAACCAACAATTGATGGTAAATTCAAATTTTGGAAGAATAAAGTTTGCGGTACCCCCCATTTTACGGTAAAATAAATTAAAGTACTTTAAACTCAATTCTTCTGTTTGTCTGTCTTCCTTCTTCTGTTTCGTTAGACGAAATTGGTTTTGTTGAACCATACCCTTTAGAAATCAATCTGTTTGACTGAATTCCATTAGTTATCAAATAGTCGATAACTGCTTGTGCTCTTTGCTTGGATAGATTCTGATTGTATGCTTCTGCACCAACATTATCTGTATGTCCGC
>JAHEMS010000070.1 GCA_024643595.1 Bacteroidota bacterium | reverse complement strand
AAATATTCTGGCCGTTTGATCAATTATTTTTCTGTATTGACTCTCCTCCGATTTTTGAAAAACCTCCTTATTCCACAAACTGGTAAGATGGCTTTGAGAAGTTTTCTTATCCACCACCATAGATACAGGTTTACCAATTAGTCGTCCACCTGCATATACAAGCGCTCCCGCGGTGACCATGATGGGCTTGGACTCACCGGTAACAAAACTGTAATCAAAATAAGCCTCGGCATCCAATAATAAACTATCGGCAGGCACCACTTCCCAATTACGAATACGAATGATATCGCCCTTTTCTAATTCATAAATGACAACAGGACTCCACTCTTCTCCTTTTTTCCTTTGAACCGCCAACGGAAAATAAGAGCGAAAATCACGGTCAAACGCAAGGCTCTCGTAAGTCTTGCTTTGAAACCAACGCCCAATCAAGAGAAAGAAAACTAATCCTGAAAGGGAATCAAGATAACCTGGACCAGTATGCGTAAGAATATCATAGCTACTTCTTAAAAACAAAGCTGTTAACCCGGCTGCGATGGGCACATCGATGTTAATTTGACGTTGTCTGAAGCTTTGAAGTGCATTTGCAAAATAATCTTTACCACTATAAAATGTAGCAGGGATGGCCAGCACTAAATTCAAGTATGAAATAAGTGTTTTGAGTTCTGATTCCGTTCCCTCCCACCCCAGGTATTCCGGGAAACTGAGTAGCATAATATTGCCGAATACGAAACCGGCCACCGCTAACTTCATGATTAACTCTTTTGAAGAAGGCTTCTCTTTTTTTTCTTCACTTAGATTGATCAGAGGCCCATATCCCAAAGAAGCCATTAACCTGGCAATTTCGCTTAATGCTACAACGGATGGATTATAATCGATCACTACACGCTTGCGCGCAAAGTTAACTTCGGACTTTACTACTCCGCTGTTTAACTTAGCAAGGTTTTCCAGAAGCCAAATACAAGAAATGCAATGAACGGAAGGGACAAAAAATTCGACTTTGGCGTAGGCAACAGAATCGAAAATTAATAGTTTCTTTTTAATGGAAGTTTCATCCAGATAAGAATAAGTGTCTTCACTTACATTCTTTAAATTGATGCCGGGAGTATGTTCATATGAATAATAATCGCAAAGATTATTTTCATTAAGTATTTCAAATACGGTACGACATCCGTAACAACAGAAGACCTTATCTTCATGTATAAATTCTTGTTCTTCGCAAACCTGACCACAGTGATAACATATTGTTTGCTCCTTTACCTCAAACGCCATGCTTAGTGGTTAGAATAAAAGACGGACATGTGATGATCAGCCAATTTCGTTGCTAATTGATTATTCTTTAGCAAGTTAATAGCTGCTCTGCCCATAACCAATAAGGGTTTGCTCAATTTTTCAGCATATGTCACCAGTTGATCCGCTAAATTTTTATTACTGAATGGAACGATGCCAACATTATCAAATACCTTCTGAAGGTAACTGACAAGGTACTTTTCCAAATGAATTTCAGGTGCATCATCCGGACTAACGGTGATGATGGTTACTTTTTTTTCTTTGGATACATTTCCAAATATGGTGAGAAATGATTTCAATGCCACCAGACCCGATTGATCATAATCAAACAGTACCAATATTTCTTCATACGAGTTCACCAAATCTTCTGTCAGGAATATGGGACATCCAATATCTTCAAAAAAATGATCCGGAAAAGATTGAATCAATTGACTCATGTTATCATGTGTAATTGGGCTAATCACCGCAAGATCCGCAAACTTACTTTGGTTCATAAGGCCACTCGAATTAGATTGGCTATTAATAAAATTAATGTCAAGGTCTAATGTCTTTGCTTCGTCCGAAAGTAAATTCTGCAAAGAAGCTTTGTCTTGCTCATTGATCCCTGCTACTTTGCCCTTAGCGGATTTTGTAAAATCCTTTAAGAAAAAAGCTGAAAATCGTTTGCTGTCTAAATGAGATAATAAGTTGGCATAGTCTGACAGATGATATTTTGTCGGCTGCAAATCTACCGGGAATAATATATGCTTTTTCACAACAATTTTATTTTTGTATTTAGTTGATCTTATAAGTCCAAATGGGGCAGTTAATATGGTTTACGGCATCTTCCGCTATGCTGCCACTCATGAGGTGGTTAAGCCCCCTGCGGCCATGCGTGCTCATGGCGATCATATCTGCTTTGGATTCCAATACAAAATTTTTCAAACCCTCTTCTTCGCTGTAATCGTTCCAAACATTTAAAGTAAAATCCTTAAGCATAAAACGTTTAGCGAATGCTTTCAAATGTGGTTTGATCTCTAAATCTCTCCGGAATGAGGAAGGTGTATTCACGTAAAGCACATGTAGAGTGGCTTTGAAAAAGTTCTGCAACATTTTTACTTCACTTACAATTTTCTCCTGCTTGACATCCCCCATAGTGGGGAAAACAATATTTTTAATAGATGAAAGCTTGACCTGCTTCTTGATTGATATTACAGGTACAGGAGAAGTGCGGACAATCTTTTCTGTATTGGAGCCAATGAAAAATTCCTTTACTCCACTGGCACCATGTGTACCCATGAGAACCAAGTCGATCTTTTTATCTTTTATAAAATCCCGAATAGTGGTCGTAGTGGTACCAAATTCCACGAAGGATGAAATCTTAGGTCCATCTTTAGCCCATTTATCTTTCATCTTGGCGAAGTTTTTTTCGGCATGTGCTTTCATGTCTTTAATAAAAGCCTCTTCAAATGACAAAGTGGGCATCAGCACACTTTCATGCATAACCGGCAACTCCACAATGTTCAGCAATACAACTTCGCCATTGTTTTGATTCGCAATTTCCACGGCCATCTTAAAGGCCTGAACCGCAGGATCAGAAAAATCGCAAGGAACTAATATCTTTTTCATGGCTGTAGCGGTTTGTTTGATATCCAAATGTAGGTCAAACCACTACCCACCCTTAATGATAGGTATCAACGAAAAAGATGACTTTTGTCAGAATAATATTGACAGGAAAAAATAAAAGAGCCTTATCTGACTAAATTAGGCTACGATGAGATCAGCTTGTTTTGCTAACTTCTTAGGTTCCAGAACTCTAATTTTCTTCCCCTCAAAGGAGATAAGCCCTTCTGATTTGAATTCTGAAAGTAAACGAATTACGGTTTCGGTTGCCGTGCCAACTATGCTTGCCAGATCTTCACGCGAAAGAGCTAAATCAATTAAAAAGCTACCTTCTCCTTCCATACCATATGTCTCTTTTAACATCAACAAGTTAGCCGCAAGACGTTCGCGCACAGATTTATGGGCAAGTTCAGCTAACTTTTCTTCCATGATACCCATCTCATGACAAACAGCCTGGACCACGCGCTTCATGAAAACTGGATTTTTTTGAAGTACTTCAAAAAAACTTTCTTTAGGTATGAAACAAATCTTGGCATCTTCCAGCACAGTAGCAGTTGCTTGATAGAACTCTTCACTTAATAAGGCACGGTAGCCCAAAAAGTCGCCTGGCTTAGCAATATAAATAATGAATTCTTTACCCTGAACATTGTTCTTGTAGACTTTAACCTTGCCCCCATTCATGCAATACAAACCTGTAGGACGAGTGCCCTCATAGAAAATATTCTGACCTTTTTTGTATTGAATACACGTCTTGTGATTATTTATCCTGCTGAGATCCTCAGGGTTCAAACCAGTAAAAAGCGAATCCTTTAAATGTTCACAGAGAGTACAAGCAATATTAAACTCAACTTTAGCCATAATATCCGAATTTCATTAAAAATACAATGGTTTCAAATAACTAAACCAAAACCAAACAAAAGAACAAATAATAAGGTAGAAAATGCCATTTGTTTTAAAAAAGGATCAAGTTCTGAAGACGATTTTTTTTGAATGGCAACTCCATTTCTAACCAAAAAAGGAACAATAAGCAAAAATAGAAACTGCCACGGAGATTGAAAATTTAAAAAGGTATAAATAACAGCGCTTAGCAAGCCGCCAATTAGGAGGACCCAATGATATCTGGCAGCATTCCGCTTGCCAATGCGCACAGGAATAGAAAACTTACCCGCCATTTTATCTGAATTCAAATCCCGAATATTATTCACATTCAGTACTGCGATTGAAAAAAACCCGCAGCTCAACGCTGGCCATACTTCCAATGAGGTAACAGAATGAGTAAATAAATAATATGATCCCATAACCCCAACTAAACCAAAGAAAATCAATACAGAAATATCACCCAGACCGATATACCCATAAGGCTTTTTACCAACTGTATATCCAATGGCCGCAAGAATACTTAGCAAACCCAAACCTAAAAAGAAAAATATTGCCCTCCATTCCGAACCAAATGAAATCATCAATAATGAAATTCCACTCATGAAACTAAGCAAAGAGAATATAACCACAGCGTTTCGCATTTGAGACAACGAAATGGCACCTGACTGCACCGCCCGCAGGGGTCCGCTTCGCCCAGCATGATCTGCTCCATGAATAGAATCGCCATAGTCGTTAGCCAGGTTTGAAAGCACCTGCAAGAAAACGGTTGTGAGACAGCAAAGTAAAAAAATCAGCGAATCAAATTTATCCACAGAAGCGGCCAGGAAGCCAGCCATACCAATGCAGGATAATGAAAGGGGTAATGTGCGCAAACGAAACGCGTGAATCCAGGCTTTTATATTCATTATAAAATAACAAATCAACTGGAAATAAGTTGAATTTGATAGTTTACCTCACAGAATTTTTTGAATCGTAAGAACCTGTTTATTATAAGAAAACTGATTTCCGACTTGTAAACCCAAAAGTAATTTACCAACGGGTGTAGCCGGACCGATTACAAAATAATCTTGGCCCTTAACAGTGTGTTTCCCTAAACTAGTCGCTATAAAAAAATTATAGCCGCTGGTATAGACCAGACTTCCCAACCTGACTTGATTGTTTTCTGCTTTTATATTCACCAATCCTAATGAATTCCTAAGCATAATAGCCTCGTTGAGTTGCAGGGCTGCCCTATCTCTCTCCAATTGTGCCATGGCTCGTCCTGTTTCATACTTATCGCCAGCACTGCTTTTTTCTTCCATATTGGCCGAGAGCTGCGCAGCATCCATCGCAAATTGAGCATTAGAAATGCGTTGATTCACTTGCCTATGACAAATGGTCAACAATTCTTCCTTGATGTTTTCCTTTTCAATCATCAAATTCCCAATACCTCTTTAAGTTTAAGGTAACCTGTTTTACTTACCGGAATTTGCTTTCCATCACGCAGAATGGCGAGGTGAGATTCTTTTTGGTAAGGCTCTATTTTTGTTATTTGGTTGATATGGACAATGAAAGAGCGATGAACACGAACAAATTGATGCGGATCTAAAGTCTGTTCATAAAAACTCATCGTTTTATTTTTTAAGAACGCTCCTTCAGCGGTTGTAACTTTTACAAAATCGTCATCTGCTTCAATAAAATGAACATCATGAACGGCAATGATTTTTACTTTATTTCCAGTTTTTACTACAATACGGTTTTGTTGAACACCTGAAGCTGACATAGTACTAAGAACACTATCCATTTGTTGTGGTGCCGTAGGAACTACTTTGCTCTTCCATTTGAAGACGGCATCCCGAAAACGTTCCTCAGGAACAGGCTTGAGCAGATAATCCACAGCATTGGCCTCAAATGCCTTTATAGCGTAAGAATCATAGGCGGTAATGAAAATCACAGACGGTTTGGTTTCCAATAGCTCCAACATTTCAAAGCCATTTATCTTTGGCATTTGAATATCCAGAAAAATCAAATCCGGTTGATGCTGTTGAATTGCTTTCACGCCTTCAAAACCATCACTACACTCTTGTACTAATTCCATATCATCAAAATACTTGAGGTATTTCTTAATGATTTCACAAGCCAATGGCTCATCATCAATCAAAATAACTTTAATCATACTTCTCGGGTAAAGATAATCGAACTATAAAATTACCATTTTCAGTTCGTGTAGCGATCAAATCATTGCGCGCATAAAGCAAATAAAGTCTTCTTCTTAAACCATTCAACCCAAAACCACTTCCCTCGGCCGGTTGCATGTCTTGATCAAAAGGATTTGAAATTTCTATTAACAATGCATCCCCTATCCGTTGGGTGGTCAGATTAATTACTACCCGACCTGTGGTGCCATATAATCCAAACTTGATCGCATTTTCTACCAATGGCTGCAGCAATAAAGGAGGAATGAGCCAGAGCTGAATCTGATCATCCAGATGCAATTGCACATCTAATCGGTGACCAAAACGCACTTTCTCAATCGATAAATACAATTGCAGATATTCTATTTCTTTCGAAAGTGTAATCCATTTTTCATCCGCACGTTTCAGTGTGGCACGCAAAAAATCAGAAAGTTGCTGTACCATATTCCCCGCCTTATCCGGTTGCGTGATGATCAATGCATTAATTGAATTGAGGCTGTTGAATAAAAAATGAGGCTGAAGTTGAAGTTGAAGCTTTTGCAATTCTGCTTCTTTCACCATGACGTGAGTGGAAGTTTCACGCTCATAAGAATCCTGCAGTTCTTTCCATCGATTATAAAAAATATAGATTATGCCAGCCGAGAATATGAATAAAAATGCAATACCCCAGCGAACAGGTTCAGATTGATTTAGGAAGTTGACATAATCATCATCACCCTGGGCTATCGGAACAAGGACATACCGTGAAATCCATTCTGCAATGTATGATAAGATTATACTTACGACGGCGGTAATATTAAATATTCCATGAGTAGGTAAATAACGAATCAAGTAACCATTCAATATGCAGAAAGAAGCAATAGCCAGATTAGAAATAGAAGAATCCCAAGCAGAAATTTCCCAGGCAAATCCCCCATAATTGTGTAATCCCCAAACATGAATACCCATCCACAGTAAAATAAAACCCAGGATGGGCAATCGGGTTGAATCAATAGAAATTTTAATACTCAAGACTTTGTAAAGGATTAATTGTGATTCTGATTCTGATTAACGTTCAAATTTAGTTCACTGCTTTTTGCCATCTCAAAAGCTTGTTGAGATCTATTTTTCAATTCTTTAATGTAAGCGCCTGCCTCATTTGGTTCTTCGGTGGTTGAAAACAAATGAACTCCATCTTCTATAGTACCTATCCGATGTATGTCAGCCACTTCAATAAATTTCCATACTACCGACTCTTCGCGATCATTAAAGAAATTACTTTCATCCAGCCTTCCAATCACCGAAGCTTTTTCATATGCCCATGCTACTTCGTCGGCCCGGATCAATCTCCACTGCAGATCAAACTGAGGAGTATGAAAACCCATACCGCTGCTTACTTGAAATATCAATTTGGCCAGGTACCAGTTCATTGCAGGTACGATTAGTTGTAACTTTTAATATCCACTCCACCGAACATTACAAACCCAGTGATCACCAATTTTTTTCCAGAGCCATAGGCTTGAGGCGAGTTCCGCTTATCATCTACCCCTCCTAAGACAGCGGTGACTTCAGACTTTAATTCCCAATTAGATGGAATTACTAACTTCACACCTCCAAAAAGTTGTACCACGTCAATTACCACTGTACCACTAATATCGGCTTGTGAAAGGTCTATTTCAGTTCCTCCAAAAACACAGGTCGTTTCTCCGCCTTTGAAGTTTTTTGAAAACACTTTGCTTTTGTTTCCACCGAATACTGTTGTCAGGTCAATGTAATCTTCCCCACCCTCATTCGAGCTCAATAGTCCGTCACCCCAATTTTTTTTTCTTGTTGCACGAGAATTTGAACCCGCAACGGCACGACCCAAGATAAACAAACCAATAATGATGATCCCTACAGGAAACGCATAACGGTCAATATCGTATGGGAATCCGGGGATATCATCAATCAGGAAGAATCCACCAATCAAAATCATCACCAGCCATCCAATACCCTCGAAACGCTTGTTGATACCAACGATAAGCCCAATTACCACCAACAACATTTTCCAGGAAAATAGCCAGCCCGGAAAGTATAAAAGATCCATGCGATCGAGCAATAAAAAACTGCCTATTATGAAAATGATAGCGCCTACCCAGAAGCTGCTACTTAATTTTTTTCTTTCGTCTGCCATAATTTTGGTGTTTTGTTGTATCAAAAGTAACGGATCACCCTGCTTTTGGATTGCCGTTGAGGGTTAACTGCCTATGAAAGTCGGTGAAACCGGTAAATTGTACCGGTGAAACCGGAACAAGTCATGTCTACGGATAGTCAAAAACGTAACTGACAGCATACTGGAATACAATTTAGAAGTGGCTAATCTCTTGGGTATATTTGATTAATCAGAAATTAAACACAGGCTGATATGCAAAAGAAAATAATCTCAATGCTGCTTCCAGCGTTGATTGGCCTCGCGTCTGCGATGGCCCAACCGGTCAATACTTTTATAAAAGTAATTGTAGCTCCAGATCACACTGATTGGACGTATAAATTAAATGAGCCAGCGGCTTTTAAGGTTACTGTATTGAAGGATGGGAATCCCATTAAAAACATTACAGTTCACTATCAGGTCGGTCCAGAGAAAATGGATCCTTTCAAAAAGGATTCTGTTGTACTTAAGGATGGCATATTCTCAGTGCCCTCTACTACATTAAAGACGCCAGGATTCATTCAGTGCATTGTTACCGCAAAATATGAGGACAAAGTATATCGTGGCTTAGCTACTGTTGGCTTTGACCCAACTTCAATAAAGCCAACAGTTCAAAATCCAAAAGACTTTTTATCCTATTGGGAAAACGCTAAGGCTGAACTAGCAAAGATTCCGTTGGATGCACGGATGACTTTATTACCAGATCGTTGCACCGAAAATGTCAACGTATACCATGTAAACATTCAAAATTATCGCTCAGGCGCAAGGCTTTACGGAATACTTTGTGTACCCAAGAAGGAAGGTAAATATCCCGCGTTGCTTCATGTTCCTGGTGCTGGTATTCGGCCATATTCAGGGGATATAACCAATGCAGAAAAAGGCATGATCACATTGCAAATTGGCATTCATGGAATTCCTGTCAATATGGATCCTGTTGTTTATAATAATTTAGGCGCAGGCCCTCTTAATGGCTATTGGTATTTTAACCTGGAAAATAAAGATCGTTACTATTATAAGCGAGTGTACCTTGGATGTGTTCGCGCCAATGATTTTATTTTTAGCCTTCCACAATTTGACGGTGTAAACTTAGGTGTGACGGGCGGAAGCCAGGGTGGCGCATTATCTATTGTAACCGCAGGACTTGATACCCGGGTAAAATACCTGGCTTCTTACTATCCTGCACTCAGTGATTTAACAGGCTACTTGAATGGTCGTGCTGGTGGGTGGCCACATTTATTTGATAAAAATAATGCTGCCTACAATAACTCGAAAGAAAAAATAGAAACCACAGGATACTATGATGTTGTAAACTTTGCCCGAATTGTTAAAATACCAGGAATGTATACGTGGGGATATAACGACGAAACCTGTCCACCAACCTCTATGTTTGCCGCCTACAATGTAATAACAGCGCCTAAATCATTATACCTCGCCTTGGAAACCGGACATTGGACTTACCCCGAACAAAATGAAAAAATGAATAATTGGATTGTTGGAAAACTAAATGGCAGCGACTGAACTAATAAAATTGATGGTAAATAAAAGGGCGAAGGATTATTTCTTCGCCCTATAACTAATACAATTTTTTGTTACTCCTTCTCAATAGTCACTGTACCTAAATCCGCAATATTTCCAAGTGTAACACTCACACCTTCCTTTTGTAATGGCTTATATCCGGTTTTAGGATCGAAACTTACCGTATATGATCCTTCAGGAATTGATCTCAAAATAAATCGACCTGCATCATCCGTATAAGCGGTAGCAACGGTATCAGCACCAGCGATGGCAAAAACAGCCGGAGCAGATTCTAAAGGAGTTATCGTTCCTTTAATTGAACCACTGGTTGCTTTTTCAAGCGCCCGTATTACAGGCTTTAAATTGAAACCTCCATTGCCTTTCCTAACGATTGATCTAGCCGCATCAAAATCAAGTGTTATCGTGTAAGTGATACCTTCCGTGAGAACAGCATTTAAGTTTATCTTGAGTCCAGATTGCTGTGCAGACGGTGTTTTTAACGACTTAATTTCACCATTTTCTTTAACCGAATTATTTTCTCCAAGGATCAATCTGATTTGCGAAATGCGACCCGCAGGAAGTTCGGCAGTTGCCAACAATGTATCTAGACCATTTGTTAATTTCAAAATATCATAAACACCACTTTGTACATCCAGGGTGGTCCAACCAGAATTTTGAGTGGTATCAGAGCCATGAACCTGAACACTTTGAATATCAATGTTTACCTCCTCATAATCACCTGGAGCATCCGTAAGCATTACGTTGAGCCTTGCCGTTTGATTATTATTATCAGTACAAGCGAACCAAAAAACAGACAAAAGTAAAAATCCTGCAATTCTTTTCATAAAATGGTAGAAAGGTTAGTTTATGTGTGCTTGGACAAGGAATGTATTGCAAGGTTTAATCTCTGCGACAGAAAATTTGTAACTTCCAGGGTCAGTAAAAAGTTACCCACTTCATCCTATCATTATTGAATTTGAGCAATAATTGAATTGTCGAGTGGTTTCACACTTGAATTAAAAAAAGTTACCTGTGAACCGTCCTCATTAACCAAATATTTCGCAAAGTTCCAATCCGGATGCTTACCGGTTTTTAATTCAAGCCATTGATATAAAGGGTGTTGATCTCCACCTTTAACAGAAATTTTTTCAAACATCTGGAATCTCACACCATAATTTTTCTCGCAAAAAGCCGCGATCTCCGCATTAGTACCAGGTTCTTGCCAAAGGAAATTATTAGCCGGAAACCCTAACACTGTTATTTTATCCCCAAAGTTTTCATGTAGCTTTTCCAACCCTTCATATTGCGGTGTTTTACCGCATTTAGAGGCCGTATTTACAATCAACAGTTTCTTTCCCTTGTAACGGGCAAAATCAATTTCATCACCTGCAAGGCTTTTGATTTTGAAGTCATAAATTGATTGACCAGGTAAAACTGATGGTTTATTAGTATTACTAGCCAACTTATTGGTTAAAAATGTTGTAAGACCCATAATTAAAAGTGCTGGTATTAATATTCTGAATTTCATAAACGCAATGCAAAATTACTATCAACTCATTAACATGAGATCAAATAGTTATAATTCACCGATGATTTCCTTATCCATTGGATTTACCGATGACTTAAAAAACTTAATAGTTCCATCAGGTTTTACCAGGTATTTACAAAAATTCCATCCAGGCTCCTG